>JAFEDV010000456.1 GCA_018241475.1 Pseudomonadota bacterium
GCCGCGCGCGCCGCGCCCCGCGCGACGAAAACCCGGTGCATTAGGTGCGATCCTCGGATGCCGGTGCGCCATGACGGAGTGCGCGCATGAACGCCTTTGCGCTCGCGCTGACGCTGTTTGTCTTGCTGCACCTCGGCGTTTCGGCGACCGGTCTGCGCGCGCGCATCGTGTCGCGCATCGGCGAAGGACCGTACCGCGGCTTGTTCTCGGTTGCCTCGCTGGCGCTGCTGGCATGGATGGTTATGGGCTTTCGCGCCATGCGCGCCGATCCCTTCGACGGACTGAACGAGAGTCTATGGTGGCCGCCGTACTGGCTGCATTGGCTGGCGGTGACGATCGTTGGTTTGGGTTTCCTGCTGGGGGTCGCGGGGCTGCTTTCACCGGGGCCCACGCTTGCGGGATTTGAATCGCGGGCGCTGGCGCAGGCGGAACCGGCGCGCGGCGCGCTGCGGATCACGCGCAATCCATTCTTGTGGGGCGTTGCGCTCTGGGCCGCGGGCCACCTGCTGGCGAACGGCGAACGCTGGGCTGTCATGCTGTTCGGGGCGCTGGGCGCGATGGTGCTGTTCGGAACGCGCTCGATCGACCGCAAAGGGGCGGCGCGCGATCCGGATGGGTGGGCGAAGTTTGCCGCCGCCACCTCGAATATTCCATTCGGGGCGACCGTGCAGCGGCGAAACAAGCTGGCGTTTTCCGAACTGTGGTGGCGCTTGCTCATCGCGCTGGTCGTGTTCCTCGCTGTCGGGCTTGCGCACCGGAGCCTGTTCGGCGCAGCTGTGTTTTCAACGCCGCGTTAAGGGAACGCGCGCAGACAGGCGTCATGCTGGTTCTGGACCGCGCCCATTTCGCGCACATGACCGCAGGCGATCGCGCGCTGCAGATCGAGGTGCTGGGCCTCTTCCGCGAACAGGTGGAAAACTGGCGCGCGCAGCTGGCCGGCAGCGGCGACTGGCGCCAGGCCGCGCACACGCTGAAAGGGTCCGCGCGCGGCATCGGATTGAACGCCCTGGCTTCGGCGTGTGAGGCCGCCGAGAGCGCTTCCGACGCGCAGAGCATTCACGCGCTCGCCGATGTGCATCGCGCGCTTGCGGCGGCGCTGACCGAACTCGAACGATTTGCCGCAGACGCCGCCTGAAGCGCCGCGCTAGAAGTGCGGCGATGGCCGCCGAAGTCTTCATCCAGCGTTTCCCCGTCTCCCACGCCGACATCGATGAGCTCGAGCACGTCAACAACACGGTATACTTGCGCTGGGCGCAGGACATCGCCACCGCGCATTGGCGCGCGCGGGCAGGGGAAGAGGCGGTGGCCGCCTATGTCTGGGTGGTGCTTCGCCACGAGGTCGACTATCGCAACGCGCTCACGCTTGGCGAGGAAGCGGAGGTGCGCACCTGGGTGGACGACGCGCCGCGCGGGCCGACGTGGGCGCGCTTCGTCGATGTATACAGGGCAGGCGCTGAAAGGCCCTCGGTGCAGATCAAGTCGAATTGGTGCCTGCTCGATGCGACCACGCGGCGCGTAAGACGCGTACCCCCGGAAATGGCGGCGCGGTTCTTCGTTCAGAATGCCGGATGATCGGGGTCGGGCTGGCTCGCCGACACGCCGGCAAGCAGATTGCGGATTTCGCCCAGACGCTCGAAAGCAAGAAACGCAAGCATGAAGAGTTCGCAGAGGAAGCGCCAATAGACCAGCGCGACCACGGCGACCGCCGGGACCGCCAGCAATTGCATCGCCGCCAAGCCAAGATTGCCTCCGGCGATCGCCAGCACGGCGCCGAACAGACCGCCGACGGCGCCGATGCCGATCGCAACGAAGCCGACGTAATAGACGATCTTCACCAGCACTGGCCCGATCAGCCGGTCAAAGCCCCAGATGCGCTCGAAGATCGTGTTCATTGCCAGCTCCCGAATCGTTGGCGCAATCGGATCAGAGGGGTGTGCCGCCGTCCACAGCGAGGGTCGCGCCGCTCACCGCGCTGTCGTCGGAAAGCAGGAGCCTGACAAGCCGCAGGACGTCCTGGTTTGCGCTGCAGCGCACGAGCGGTATGGAGCCTTTGGCGATGCGGTTGAGTACGCCGATCTCGTCGCCAACCTCTTTCAGCAGCGTGGCGAATTCCGGATCGCGCCGCCACAATGGGGATTCCGTGGCCCCGTTGATCACCGCATTGACGCGCACCTTATGAGCGGCGCCTTCCTTGGCCGGGACTCGAACCAGTTGCAGGAGCGCATCGACCTTGGCGCTGTGGGCGGCTAGCGCCAGCACGATGGCGCCGCCCTGCATGTTTCCCTTCATGAGCGGCGTCACCGCGTTGGCGACGCCCAGGGTTGCGCGCAATAGCGTCTCGGCCGCGCTCATTCCGGCATCCACGGCCGCGACCGTCCAGTCGACGCGGCCATACTGACCGCGGATGAAGTCCTGGGCGCGCTTCCACGCCTCGGCGTTCGTGGAATCGAAAGCGAGGGTGGAAACGCGCTCGGGCGGCGAAGGAAGCGCATCCGCCGCAGCGGAAAGCGCCTTTTCGTCGGCATCCACCATGATCAGGCCGCCGCTCGCATGGGTGGCAAGGCTGCGCGCGCACGCCGCACCGATGCCGTGCGCTGCGCCGGTGACAAGCGCGACGGGATTGAGGCGGGTGTGCATGACTGAAGCGTTAGGCCATGCCCTGGCGCGCAATTCAACACATCGCCAGCCCGGCGGGCGCGCGCTATATCGGGCGGCAATGACCCGCTTTGCGCTCCAGTTCGGCCAGACTCAGCCGGGGCTCACCTATCTCGAACGCATGAGCGCTTACGGCATTTGTCCGCGCGGCGAGTCTAACATCGCCATCGTCCAAATCGGCAAGCGCGCGCCGTTCGAATACGACTTGCCCGGCGGTGGCGTCGAGGCCGATGAGGATGAGGCCGCGGCGCTCATGCGCGAATTCGCGGAGGAAACCGGACTCACGGTGTGGCCGACGCAGGTGATCGGAAGGGCGGGCCAGTTCTGGATCAACAAGGGGGAGCCGCGAAATTCGTTGGCGACCTTCTATGAGGTCGAATTGTCCGCCGCCGACGGCTCGCCGACCGAGCCCGATCATGCGCTCATTTGGTTGGAGCCGAGGGAGGCGCTGATGAGGCTTCGCCATGAGGCGCATTGCTGGGCGCTGTTGCATTGGCTGCGGGCGCGGCGCGGTAGCCCCCACTGAGCTGTTCAGCCAGTTGCTGCAGAGGATTGAGTTCGGCGAGCCGCTCGAGCAGCGTCGGTTGCCGGATTTCGACATGGGGCGCCTCCGAGAGGTCGACGAGCGGCCCCTCCGGCGCCACGTGCAATTGCGGCAGCGGCGCGATGCGCGGCGGAACGACCAGCACGACGTCTTCGATCGAGGGCGGCTCGACGGCATCCGTCGGCAGCCGCTCCAGTGGTCCCCCGACGCCATCGCCTGCGGTGACGTGTAGCGCATCGGCCTCCGGCTCGGGCGTCGGCAAGTTCGCCGGCCCGGCATGGACGCGCACCACGACGGCGCCGACCATCGCGGCAGCTGCGGCGAAGCCTAGCGCCATCATTGCTTGACGCGGCGGCGGCGCCTTGATCTCGCGCACGCGCGAGAACGGACGCAGCCGTTCGCTCAGCGCCACCCACGCGCGGCTGCCGCGGGTCCCGTTCCAGCCGACGAAATCGATCACCGGCGCCGTGCGCTTGAAGTCGGGGCATCCGGTCGCATCGGCGATTTCGATGATGCGCCGCCGATCGAAACGCTCGGCCCACTCCAGCATGTAGTGCGCGCCGGGGGCGTTCGCCGACCAGATCAAAAGTGCAATCTCGCCAGACTCCAGCGCATGCGCGAATTGATCGAGCGAATGGCGCCCGATGCTCACGCTGACACGATGCTGTTCCGCCTCGAGCAGGCGGCGAAGCGTATCCGCCGTCCTTACGGCGTCGCGCGCGCAGACAATTCGGATGTCGACCATTCGAAGCAGCGACCCAATCGGAGGGGAAAGCATGTGCTAGCATGCCGCTTTTCTGCCGCCATCACCTGGAGGCGACTCGCTCTGTGCATAAGTCGCAGGTTTCGACCTGCGTTTCTTTTGCGCCGCAACTTTGAACACTTGGCGAACCGGTTTCGCGTGTCTGTCGCCGAAGCAGGCGCAATATATTGCGCCTGGGGCGCCACGAACGACGAAGCATTACGAACACGCAATCTTCGTTGTGCATCTGGCAATTCTGATCTTATGCTGGGGCGCGATCCGGATAGCCCATCCGGGGATAGGGGAAGTCAAATGGATCCGACGATGATGGCCTATGTCGTCCAAGCTGTCGGCGGCGCGGTAGGCGGAAATATTTTGGGAGCGCTCACGCGCGGCGGCGGCGGCCTGGTTGGCCGCTCCCTGGTTGGCGCTGTCGGTGGTCTCGCGGCAGGTTATGGCGCAGGGCATGTCGAGGCGGTCGGCAACATCACGCAGATGTGGAGCGGGCTGATTGCGGGACCGAACGGCGTCCACCTCGCGGACCTGATCACCGGCGCGGCAGGGGGCGGCGTCCTGGGTCTGATCGGCGGCCTGTTGATCCGGCCGCGCAACTGACGCTCAAAGATCGCGCCAGACGAGCGAGATGAATTGCGCGTCGGACCATTGCGGGTTCGGCGCGTCACTGCTGGTCAGCCGCGCGACAACCAGTGATCGCGACGGGACGATGTAAAGACGCTGGCCGCCGTCGCTGGCCGCCATGGCGAGATCGACCGGCGCCGGCGATTGCGCGCGCCACAGGTCGCTGTTGCAAGAGATTGGCTGGCGTGACGGCGCTGCGAGCCAAAAGCCGAAGCCGGCGCGCGGTTCGGCCGGCGAGCCGCGCAGCGCATCGCCCAGCACGAACGCATCGCCGAATTGTTCGGCGCGCCAGACGCCCCCGCGTCGTATGAATTCGCCGACGCATGCCCAGCCGCGCGCGCTGACGGAAACGCCGGCATCGAAATGGGGGGCGCCGTCCGGCTGGCGCGCCCAGCCAATCGGGACGCAGCCGATGGCGTCGAGCGTTCGCGCTGTCAGATACGTCGCCGGATCGGGGTCGGCGCCGGCGGCCGCCAGCTTGCGCCGTGCGAGTTCGGTGAACAGCACATAAGGCGCGGCATCGTCGATGAATCGCGCGCCGACTTGATCGATGGGCGACAGCGCCAGCGCAGTCGCCAGATCCTGCGGACCGCCGCGCGAGAAGGCGATGCCGCTCGTGCCGTTCAGCAGCGTTCGCGCCGTAATCGCGCTCTTGAAGGCGTCGGCGCTCCACTCACCCAGTGTGAGCGCAGCGGGCTCATCGAGTGCAAGCAGACGATCGCCCACGAGTTGCGCGGCCAGCAATGGAGCAAGCGAACGGGTCGCCACGCCGAGCGGCCAGCGTGAATCGGCGGCGCCCGACGGATAGTCTTCCGCCAGCACGATGCCGTTGCGCACAACGATGAAAGCCGCGCCGCCTTGTGCGGCGCTATAGTCCGCGGCGCTCGCAAAACGCTTCGGCGCTTGGGCGCGCGCACGTGTGGCCGACGACGCGGTGACGAGGCTGGACGCGCCAGCGGCTGTCAGGAAGGTGCGCCGATCCATCCCCTCAGGTCCGCCCGGAATGTGTTCAAATCGCCGTTGCGCCGCAAGCGCCGGTTACTTGCCGCTGGTGCGGTTTTCGCCGATGTCCGCCACCGGGACGGTCACGTTGACGCGCTGGTTGCCGCGCTGGAGGACAAGCGCGATGCGGCCGCCGACCCCGATGCGGTCGAGCGCATTGGTGAGGTCCGCGAGCCGGTGCACCGGATTGCCTTGCGCTTGCACGATGACGTCGCCCAAGACGCCGCGCTGCGGATCGGTTGGGCGGAGGCCCGCTTGCGCGGCGGGCGAATTGTCGGTGGTCTCCCACACCAGCACGCCATCGACGCCGAGCCGCGCGGCGATCGACTGATCCGCCGCGACGATGCCGATGCCGGCAACCGGTGCGCGTCCGTTGCGGATAAGGGCGGGTACGATGCGCATCACGGTATCGACCGGAATGGCGAAGCCGACGCCGGCATAGGCGCCGGAGGGAGAATAGATGGCGGTGGTCACGCCGATCACGCGCCCGGCGCTATCGAGCAGCGGGCCGCCGGAATTGCCCGGATTGATGGCGGCGTCGGTTTGGATCACGTCGGCGATCTCGCGGCCGCCGTTGGTGGGCAATTGCCGGCCAATGGCGCTGACGATGCCCGAGGTGAGGGTCTGGTCGAAACCGAATGGATTGCCGATGGCGAACGTTGCTTGCCCGACCTGCAGATCGTGCGAAGTGCCAATGGCGAGCGGCGGCGCGTTGATCGGCCGCTGCAGGCGCAGCACGGCGAGGTCGTAGTTGGGCGCGGTTCCGACCACGGTCGCGGGAATATCGTCGTGCCCGCCGCCGGCGCGCACCACGATTTGCGTCGCGTTGGCGACCACGTGATTGTTGGTGACGATGTGGCCCTCGCGGTCCCAGACGAATCCGGTTCCCGCCGCGACCTGGCCTTCGCTGAAGG
>JAFEDV010000457.1 GCA_018241475.1 Pseudomonadota bacterium
AAGCCGCCGCTTTGGAACTAGCGGCAAGCGGATGCGGGTCGTCGCCGAGGCCGCTATGCTGATCGGAAGGGAAGCCGATCGATTGGCGCGCAAGCGTGACAGACGTCACAGCGACGCGCCGAGATCGTCTGGAACCTGCTTTCACGGGACGTTTGAAGCCGCTGCGGAGGTTCAGTCATGAAGATCAGGAATCTGGTTGTCGCAGGCGCTCTTGCGCTGTCCGGTGTGACGCTTGCGCCGATGGGCGCCAGCGCAGAGGGTACAAAACTCTCGCAATGCACCCATAACGCGCTGCTTGGCGCCGGCGCCGGCGCCTTGGCCGGCGCTCTGTTTTCTCACCACCATCTACGCGGCGCAGCGCTCGGCGCCGCCGTCGGCGGCGTCGGCACCTACGCGGTATGCAGCATCCTTTCCCACAACGACCAGCGTCGGGTCGAGCGCAACTACGATCGCGCGCTCAGCAGCGATCGTCGCGTGACCGACAGTTGGGGCAGCGGCGGAAGCGAGAAATACCTCACTGTGAACCGCCCGACCGATGCGGGCGGCAACTGCCGGCGCATCAGCGCGCGCATCACCGATCCCTCACACGGCACCCAGGATCTACCGCCAGAAACCTATTGCCGCAATTCGGAGGGGCAGTGGGTGCCATCGTAATCGCGCACGCATGGCGAGGCTGATGGCGGGGCGATTGCTCGCCCCGCTCTTCTTAATCCCATGAGCGGTGCGGGCCAGCGCGTTACGGCTTTCGCGACATCGCGTCGAGCTGCTTCTGCATGGCTTCCATTTGCCGGCGCAGTTCGGCGACCTGCGCCTCCTTGCCAGCGTTGGATTCCTCTGCCGCCGCTGCGGGCGCTTTCGGCGCGCCCGGAGATTGCCCGCCCAGCGGCGCCCACATCGATAGCGCCTGCTGGAACATCTGCATGTTGCGCTGCGCTTGTTCTTCGAACGCCGCCATCGGCGTTGTCGCGCCGAACGCGCGCGACATGTTCTCTCGCATCTTGTCCTGGGCCTTGGCGAAGCTTTCCATGCTCATTTCGAGATAGGGCGGCAGAAAGCCCTGCATCTGGTCGCCGTAGAAACGAATGAGCCGGCGCAGGAACTGCACCGGCAGCAAGTTCTGACCGCGGCTCTCCTGCTCGAAGATGATCTGCGTCAGCACCGATCGAGTAATGTCGTCTCCCGTCTTGGCGTCCTGGACCACGAAGTCGACGCCTTCGCGCACCATCTCCGACAGGTGCTCGAGCGTCACGTATTGCGATGCCGCCGTGTTGTAGAGCCGCCGATTGGCGTACTTCTTGATGATGACCGGCTCGGTCAAATTGCTTGAGCCGCCCCCCACGCCGTCGCTGGCCTCCGCCTGCTCGTTGCCGTCCGCCACGTCTGTGTCCCCGTCTCGCGCCCGCGAAAGCCGGCGGGAGCGGCAAACTCCCGCGTCCCTCGCCGCAATGCAAGACAAACAAGCTGTTTTCGCCTGTCGAAGGCTGGCGCGGCGCTTGGATTTCGCGCGTTGCTTGTGCGATAGGAGGCCGGAAGTCTCCTTTATCAACCAAGACTTAGCCTCGTGGAGTCAGTCGCCATGACCGACATCGTCATCGTTTCAGCAGCCCGTACGCCGGTCGGTTCCTTCAACGGCGGCTTTGCTGCGACGCCCGCCCATGAGCTCGGTAGAGCAGCGATCACAGCTGCGCTGCAGCGCGCAAAAGTCGACGCCAAGGAGGTTTCGGAGGTGGTGCTCGGCCAGGTGTTGACCGCCAACCAGGGCATGAACCCGGCGCGCCAGGCTGCGCGCGCCGCCGGCGTTCCGGACGAGAGCCCGGCTTGGTCGTTGAACCAGGTCTGCGGTTCCGGGCTGCGCGCCGTTGTCGTCGGCTTCCAGCAGCTGAAGGCGGGCGATGCGAAGATCGTCGTCGCCGGCGGCCAGGAGAACATGACGCTTGCGCCGCATGCGCAATATCTGCGCGGCGGCGTGAAGATGGGTGAGTTCGCCTTCAGCGATACCATGATCAAGGACGGGCTCACCGACGTCTTCAATCAATATCACATGGGCATCACCGCCGAGAACGTCGCCGAGAAGTGGCAGATCACCCGCGAACAGCAAGACCGATTTGCGACGCTCTCGCAGAACAAGGCTGAAGCGGCGCAGAAGGCGGGTAAGTTCAAGGATGAGATCACGCCCGTCACGGTGAAGAGCCGCAAGGGCGATGTTGTGGTCGATGCCGATGAGTACATTCGCGCCGGCGCCACGCTTGAGGCGGCGGCGAATTTGAAACCCGCTTTCAAGAAGGACGGCACCGTTACCGCCGGCAATGCCTCCGGGATCAATGACGGCGCAGCGGCGCTGGTGCTGATGACGGCGGAAGAAGCCGACAAGCGTGGGCTCACGCCGCTGGCGCGCATCGCCTCGTGGGCGTCGCGCGGCGTCGACCCTGCGCTGATGGGCACGGGGCCTATCCCAGCGTCGAAGGCTGCGCTCGAGAAGGCCGGCTGGAAGGTCGGCGATCTCGATCTGGTCGAGGCTAACGAAGCCTTCGCCGCGCAAGCCTGCGCAGTGAACAAGGATATGGGCTGGGACGAGAGCATCGTGAACGTCAATGGCGGCGCTATCGCCATCGGCCACCCGATTGGCGCCTCCGGCGCGCGCATTCTCACGACGCTGCTCCACGAACTCCAGCGCCGCAACAAGAAGCGCGGCCTCGCCACGCTCTGCATCGGCGGCGGCATGGGCATCGCGATGTGCGTGGAGCGGTAGCGAGACCCCGGCCGCCATGGACTGAAGCGTCTCAGCGCAAGGTTATATCGCGCTCGCACCGATTGCGTTAACGATTGAGTCTGGAATCGGACGGCATCGTTCGCGACGGACCGATAAAGGTCTTGCAAGCCAATGGAGCACCACGTGGCTAAGAAGGCAAAGAAAGCGAAGAAGGCGGCGCCCAAGAAGGCGAAGCGCAAGTAGCTTACAAGCCGCGGCGCCGTCCCAGACAGTGCGCCGCAACGCCGCCGTGGAGGTTCAACCCTTCACGGCGGCGCTTTTTGTTTCCGGGGCTAAGCACGCGCCGGCAATACTCTCGGATTGCGCAGCACCGCTGCCGAGATCAGCGCAATCAGCACGCCGACCGGAAAAATCTCCAGGAATGTCATTGGCGCCCGCACGAGCGGGTTGGCGTACATCTCCTTGAAGGACTCTGCTTCAGCTGCCGCGGCCTCCGCCGATGTCCCTGCCTGGCGCGCATGTTCGATGATGGCGGCGGCGTAGTGGTCGGCGAAGGTGTAGTGGGTGGCGTAAAGATAGATTTCCCAGCCGATCACGTAGGCGAGCCCGGCCACGAAGGCGATAGAGAGGCCGAGCCCCAGCGCCGGCAGAAACTTGATGACGCCGCCGAGGGTGTTGTTCCGGTAGTCGCGGACGGCCAGGAAGATCGTCGACAACGCGACGAGCATGATTGTGTAGCCGAACCATTCCGTCGAGAAGATGCTGCTCTGCGTCTGGTGTTCACCGGTGGCGACGATCCCGGCGATAAGCACCGCGACGATGATGCCGCCCGAAATGGCGCCGTATCGAAGAGCTGTGCCCAACATGATTTTCCTCCGTGCTGCGATGCTCGAGGAAAGGCAATGTCGCGGCGTGGATAAATCACCCGAAAGGGTGAATTCAGCAAAATCATGCGTTTGTCGGTACGCCGGCTACGGAATGATCGCCAGCTGTCGCGCCTTTTGGACGGCTTGCGTGCGCCGCTGCACCTCCAGCTTCTGGTAGAGGCTTGCCACTTGGGTCTTCACCGTGTTGGGCGAGACGCCCAATTTCAGCGCGATCTCCTTGTTCGACCTTCCCGCCGCGAGGAGGCCGAGCACCTCCTGCTCGCGCAACGTCAGCCCAAGTGAGGAGATGGCGGCCGCGTTTTTCTCAAAACTTGCCTGTGGTGGCCGCCGCGCCAGCTTCAGCCCCGCCCACATTCCAAGCCCGGCGAACGCTGCCGCAATCAGCGCAATGTAAATCTCAAGCGGGAAGGCGCGCACCAGAAACCGATACTGCAGCCATTGCAGCGCCAACGCGCCGGCAGCCAGCGCCAGGGCATAGAGAACAATCGTGCGCCGCATGCGTCCTTTACAGCGTGACGCCCGCCGTCCTGCAAGGCTGCGGCCTTACCAGTCCGCGGCGATCGCCGCGCCCTCAAACGCCTCCCTCAAGCGTCGGCGCGTGCCCGGCGTGGTTCCGTCCGGCAGGGCGTCGCGTGCGAAGAAGCCGCGCTCGGCGATCTCGTTGCCTTGGCGCGGCGGGAACGCTCGCCATGCGCCGAAGCGATAGAGGGCGATGTGGTCGTTGGGGAAATTGGCGTGGTTGGCGTAAAAGCCGATGAGCGTGGGCGGCGCCACCGCCATGACGCCGCCTTCCTCCGCCGCCTCGCGCACGATCGCGCCCAACGCCGTCTCGCCGCGTTCGACGCCGCCGCCCGGGAGGTGCCAGCCCTTTGCATAGCTATGACGCACCAGGAGCACGCGCCCTTCATCGTCGCAGATCAACGCGCGCACCCCCAAAGTGGCTGGCCGGCGAATCCTCCACCAGGCGCGGAAGACCGGCGTCAGCATTGGAGAAAGGCGGATGCGCCAGTCGGTCATTTGTCTGCTTGTCCGCGCAAATCCGGTTTGCCAGCATGCCCGAACGTCGCAGGGGCGGCGCACAAGTGCTTGTGTTTATTGCTCGCAGGTTCGTGAGCGCGGCGCATGCGCGCATTGCGAACTGCATATGCCCCTTGCGGAGGTGTGATCAAATTGTCATCCGCGCCGCCCATGAACATTCCGATACCGCCGCCGAAGCTGGCAGGCGGCCCTTACATCATGGGCGTGTTGAACGTCACGCCGGATTCCTTCTCCGACGGCGGCAAATGGGAAGGGCGGGCGGCGCCGCAGGGCCTCGCCATGCTGGAAGCAGGTGCGGACATCATCGATGTCGGCGGCGAATCCACGCGACCGAACGCCGATCCAGTCGATGAGGGCGAGGAAATCGCCCGCGTCGTGCCGGTGATCGCCGCACTCCGGGCTGCAACCAAGGACCCGATCTCCATCGACACCATGAAGCCCGCCGTAGCTCGCGCCGCGGTCGCCGCCGGGGCCAGCCTCTGGAACGACGTCAATGCGCTGCGAGGCCCGGGCGCTCTCGAAACGGCGGCTTCGCTGCATCGCCCCGTCGTGCTCATGCACATGTTGGGCGAGCCGCGCACCATGCAGAACGAGCCGCGCTACGATGACGTGGTGGCCGAAGTGATCGCCTTCCTGCGCGAACGCGTGGCCGCTGCCGAGGCGAAAGGGGTCGAAGACGTCTGGGTCGATCCCGGCATCGGCTTCGGCAAGACGCTTGCGCATAATCTGGCGCTGCTGAACGCCGTCGGTCGCATCCGGGCTGAAGTCGGCAAGCCGGTGATCATTGGCGCCTCGCGCAAGAGCTTCATCGCCAAGATCGATCCCGGCAGCGACGCCGGGGCCGGGCGCCTCGGCGGCTCGATCGCAGCGGCGTTGCTGGCCGCGCAAGCCGGCGCCGACATGCTGCGTGTGCACGACGTGGCCGAGACGGTGCAGGCGTTGAGGGTGTGGAAGGCGACGGCCTCTGTGTAAGCTCGCGCCCCCCTCCCGATGGGGGAGTTGTCACGTGTCGCGTGACTGAGGGGAGCGCGCAGCAATGCGCACCTAGCGTTCGCCCCTCCGTCGTGTGCTCGCGCACGCGCCACCTCCCCCTAGCGGGGGAGGACGAGTAAACGTCACCGTATGAGCAAACGCAAAGGCCGCGTCCTGATCGTCGCCGGATCGGATTCCGGCGGCGGCGCGGGCATTCAGGCCGACATCAAGACCGTCACCGCGCTCGGCGGCTACGCAATGACTGCGATCACCGCCATTACGGTGCAGAACACGCTGGGCGTCAGCGCCGCGCACGCCGTGCCGCCCGAGATTGTGCGCGCCCAGATCGAAGCGGTCATGAGCGATCTGGGCGCCGACGTCTGGAAACTCGGCATGCTCGGATCGGCGCAGCACACTAGCGCGGTCGCAGATGCTTACGAGTCATTCGGCGCCGGTGTTCCCATGGTGCTCGATCCGGTGATGATCGCCAAGGACGGGGCGGCGCTGCTCGCCGATGACGCCGTCGAAATCATGGCCACCCAGCTCGCGCCGCGCGCGGCCATCGTCACGCCCAATGCGCCGGAAGCCGAGCGCCTGACCGGCATCGAGGTGCGCGACCTCGACGGCCAGATCGACGCGGCCGAAAAATTGGTCGAAGAATTCGGCGCCCACGCGGCGCTGATCAAAGGCGGCCATATCGCGGGCGACACCATCCGCGACGTGCTGCTGACGCGCGAAGGCTATCGCATCTTCGAAAGTCAGCGCATCGTCACCAAGGCCACGCACGGCACCGGCTGCACGCTCGCTTCCGCAATCGCCGCCCACATCGCGCAAGGCGCGGCCCTTGAGCAGGCTGTCGAAAAAGCGCGCGCTTATCTTCTCGAAGCCATCCGCCATGCGCCCGGTTTGGGCCGCGGTCATCAGCCGCTTGGGCATGGCTGGCCGCTCGCCTCAAAGGCGAACACTTGAGCGGCGATGACGCTGGCGGCCCTGGGCGGCGAACGCCATATCTGGCGTCCATGAAAATCTGGATCGTCCACGCTTTCACGGATCGCGTCTTCACCGGCAATCCCGCCGGCGTGGTGCCGCTCGAGCGTTGGCTGCCGGACGCCACCCTCCAGGCGATCGCCAAAGAGAACAATCTGAGCGAAACCGCGTTCTTCGTGCCGACTGGCCTGAAGGGCAATTATCAGCTGCGCTGGTTCACGCCAGCGACCGAGGTTTCGTTGTGTGGGCACGCGACGTTGGCGGCCGGCGCCATGCTGCTCTCGGAACTAGAGCCAAGCCTCGAAGTCGTCGTCTTTGATACGCACGCCGGCGCGTTGATCGTGCGCGCGACGCCAGAAGGTTACACGCTCGACTTGCCGCGCGTGCCGCGCACGCAATGGACGCCGCAACCGGAATTGCTTGCAGCGCTCGGCAATCCGGTCGTGCATGACGCCTTCGTCGCCGGCTACGCCACCATCGTGCTCGAAAACGAATCCGCCGTGCGCAACCTGCAGCCCGACTTCGCCGCAGTGAACCGCCTGGTGCGCGGACCCAAGCAGGGATGTCTTTCCGTCACCGCGCCCGCCGATGACGGCAAGCCTTACGACTTCATCTCGCGCTTCTTTGCGCCGGGGGTCGGCATCGCCGAAGATCCGGTCACCGGCTCGGCCTTCGCCGACATCGCCCCGTACTGGTGCGATCGCTTCGATCTGGAAAGCGTCGTCGGCTACCAAGCCTCGTCACGCGGCGGCTATGTGCGCGCGATCCAAACGCTTTCGAGCGTGCGCCTGCTCGGCCAAGTCTCCGTCTACATCCGCGGCGAGCTGGATTCTTCCATCTCGCGGCTCAGCAACCGCCTCGAAGCGCCGGACGCGCCGCAGCGGAAAAAGCGCCGCGGCCGCCGCGCTCTGCCGCCGATTTTCGAAGAGCCGACGTTGCCAGGCATGGACCTGACCCCGCCGGAACCGCCGACCGCGCCGCCGCCTCCGCCAACCTCGCATCCAGCGCCGCCGGCGGAGGCCGAAACGCACGCGCCCCGCGTCTTGGCGTCCGACCCGAAATAATTGCGCCGTAATGTGACCGCGACGCTTGGGCCGCACTTGCGGGAGCGCGCAAACGCACGCACGTTCGCTGCGGGCCATCCGCTCCCAACGGCGGACGCCCATCTGTGAGGATGGGAGACAATTTGATGACGACCCCCGCTAAGCCGGCATTGCGTCCGGCCGATCCCCGATTTTCTTCGGGCCCCACCAAGAAGCGCCCAGGCTGGACGACGGACGCGTTGAGCGAGGCGGTGCTTGGCCGTTCCCATCGCGCCAAGGCCGGCAAGGCCAAGCTCAAGGAGGCCATCGACCGCACGCGCGCCATCCTCGGCGTGCCGGAGTCGCACAAGATCGCCATCGTGCCGGCCTCCGACACCGGCGCCATGGAAATGGCGATGTGGTCGATGCTGGGCGCGCGCCCGGTCGACATCTTCGCCTGGGAAAGCTTCGGCGAAGAGTGGGTCGCCGACGCCAAGCAACTGAAGCTTGACGCCAGGGTGCATACGGCCGGCTACGGCGCGCTGCCGGACTTGGGCGCCGCGCGCACAGACGCCGACATCGTCTTCACGCAGAACGGCACCACCTCGGGCGTGCGCGTTCCGGATTTCGATTGGATCGCGAACGACCGCGATGGCATCGCCATCAACGACGCCACCAGCGCCGTGTTCGCGCAGCCAATCGATTGGGCCAAATGCGATGTGACGACGTTTTCGTGGCAGAAGGTGCTGGGGGGCGAAGCCGCGCACGGCATGATGATCTTGAGCCCACGCGCAATCGCACGGTTGGAAAGCTTTACGCCGGAGCGGCCGCTGCCGAAAATTTTCCGCCTGACCAAGAAGGGCAAAGTCGATCAGGAAATCTTCGAAGGCTCAACCATCAACACGCCATCGCTGCTGGCGGCGGAGGACTATATTGACGCGCTCAAATGGGCGGAACGCGCAGGCGGTCTCGAAGCGCTGCATGCCCGCTGTAACGCCAACACCAAAGTGATCGCTGACTGGGTGGCGAAAACGTCGTGGGTAGATTTCCTGGCAAGCGACCCCGCCACACGCTCGAACACGAGCGTGTGCTTGAAGGTCGTCGATCCGCGCGTAACCTCACTGCGCAACGAAGACCAAGCCGAGTTCGCCAAGAAGCTCGCATCGCTGCTGGAAAAAGAGGGCGCCGCGCTGGATGTCGGTTCCTACCGCGCCGCCCCGCCAGGCTTGCGCATCTGGTGCGGCGCGACGATAGAGGCGAGCGACGTCGAAGCACTCACACCCTGGATGGATTGGGCGTTCGCGACGTGCGTTGCAGAACTTGCCGAAAGGGCTGCCTAGTTCTCCGTCATCCTGGACGTGCGGAGCACGGCCGGAATCCAGGGGATCGTAGAGCACAAGCGCTTCTCGCCCCGGGATCCCGGTCTCGCTTCGCGATTCCAGGATGACGGCGCTCAATTCTCGAGGAAGAAAGAATGCCTAAAGTTCTCATCAGCGACGAACTCAGCGAAGCCGCCGTCAACATCTTCAGGCAACGCGGCATTGAGGTCGATTTCTTGCCCCAAGTCGGCCCCGACGCCGCCAAGCTCAAGGAAATCATCGGCAAGTACGATGGCCTCGCCATACGCTCGGCAACGAAGGTGAAGGCCGACATTATCGCCGCCGCCAAGTGTCTCAAGGTCATCGGTCGCGCCGGCATCGGCGTCGACAATGTCGACATTCCAGCCGCCACCGCGAGGGGCATCGTGGTCATGAACACGCCGTTCGGCAATTCCATCACCACGGCTGAGCACGCCATCGCGCTCATGTTCGCCGCCGCGCGACAAGTGCCGGAGGCGAACGCCTCGACGCAGGCCGGCAAATGGGAAAAGAACCGCTTCATGGGCCGCGAGCTATACGCCAAGACGCTCGGCCTCATCGGTTGCGGCAACATCGGTTCGATCGTGGCCGACCGCGCGCTCGGTCTGAAGATGCGGGTCGTGGCTTACGATCCGTTCCTGTCTCCCGAACGGGCCGTGCAGATCGGCGTCGAAAAGGTGGAGCTCGACGAATTGCTGGCGCGCGCCGACGTCATTTCACTGCACGCGCCGCTCACCGACAAGACCCGCAATATCCTCTCTCGCGATAACCTCGCCAAGGCCAAGCAGGGCGTCATCATAGTCAACGCCGCGCGAGGCGGCCTGGTCGATGAAGCGGCGCTACTCGATGCGCTTAAAAGCCAGCACGTCGCCGCTGCCGCGTTCGATGTCTTTACCGTCGAGCCCGCCAAGGAAAACGCGCTCTTCGGCGCGCCCAACTTCATTGCAACGCCGCATTTAGGCGCCTCCACCAACGAGGCGCAGGAGAACGTTGCGCTGCAGGTGGCCGAGCAGATGAGCGATTACCTGCTCACAGGCGCCGTCACCAACGCGCTCAATATGCCGTCGATCACGGCGGAGGAAGCGCCGCGCTTGAAGC
>JAFEDV010000458.1 GCA_018241475.1 Pseudomonadota bacterium
ATCGACGTCGGTGAATCCCAGCGCGTGCGCGGCGAGCGAACCTTGCGGATAGACACGACGCTCCTCGGGCGCAAAGCCAATGCCGGCCAGGCCAAGCGACAGCACCGCTTCGCGCTGGCTGGGCGTGAGACTGCGGCGCAGAAAGACGAGGTCGCGCGAACGGTCGGAAAGACGACGTTCGGCAGCGTCGCGATCCATGTCCGGGAAAAGGCGCGCCAGCGCTGCGGCGGTGTCGCGCGCATTCCAGACGCGGTTGGGCGTTGCGGTGAGCGTGAAGGCGCGCACGGTGGTGGCGAGCAGCACGCCGTTGCGGTCGACAATGTCGGCGCGTTCGACTTGTGCAATAGCGACGCCGCGGCGGGACTCGGCGGTTGGGTCGCCGGAGAAGGCCAGTTGGATGGCGCGTCCACACAGGAGCAGCAGCATGGCCAACAGCCCGATCGCCAGGAAGCGCACGCGATTGCGCGCGGGCGCCGCCTCGATTGTCTCGCCGGCAAGCAATGGCCCGGCGTCGAACGCACGCGAAGGCGCCATCGGCCTCATGGCGGCGTTTGACGCTCGCGCGGCGCGGGCAGGCGGCTCGACAAGGCGTTCTCCGGAAGCGCCGCGCTTTGGCCGCCCGGCGTGACGTCGAGATGCTGTTGCGCCAGCTCCTGCACGTGGGCGGGGCTTTCCAGATGGGCGATCTCGGCGGAGAGCGCGCGGTTCGAAGCTTCGGTGTCCGCAATATCACGATGCAGCTGGCGTACGTGCGCTTCCGCCTTCAAGGCGTCGCTCTTGGCCTTATAGAGGCCAACGACAAGCACCACGATGATGATCGCGGCTGCGATCTGCAGCGCACGGATCAGTTGAGTTTTGCCCATTCTGCCTCCGCGCGCGGCGCCAGCGCCGGCGGTTCGAGTTCATCCCATGCCGGCGCATCTGTGCGCGTCGCCCAGCGCAGGCTGGCGGAGCGCGCACGCGGATTGGCTTCGATCTCCGCATCGCTCGATGCGGTGGCGCGGCGGCGTTCGAGCGTGAAGCTCGGCGCCCGCTCGGGCGGCAGATCCGGGGCGTAGCGCGTGCCTCGGCCCTGCGCATCGGCGCGCTCGGCGATGAATTGCTTGACCATGCGATCTTCGAGCGAATGGAAAGAGACGACGACCAGTCGTCCCGCCGGCGCCAGCACGCGCTCCGCGGCGGAAAGGCCGCGCGCCAGTTCGCCGAGTTCGTCGTTCACCAGCATGCGCAGCGCTTGAAACGTCTTGGTCGCCGGATGCACGCGCGCGCCTTTGCGGCCGCCAACGGCGCGCTCGACGGTATCGGCGAGCAGGCCGGTGCGGGTGATCGCGTGCGCGGCGCGCTCCTGCACGATGGCGCGGGCGATGCGTCGGCTGTCGTCGTCTTCGCCGTACCGGTAGATCAGCTCCGCCAGCGCTGCCTCGGAGAGCTTGTTCACCGCGTCGGCGGCGCTCGGGCCCTGCTTCTCCATGCGCATATCCAAATCCGCATCCGCCCGGAACGAAAATCCGCGTCGGCCCTCGTCGAGCTGGTATGAGGAGACGCCGAGGTCGAAGACCACGCCGTTGACCGGCGCGTCCGCGCTCAAGTCGCCAAATCTCCCTTGCAAAAGTGTGAACCGCTTCGGCTCGGCAGCGACCAGTTCGACGCCGCGCGCGATAGCGTCGGGGTCACGATCATAGGCGATCACCCGACAGCGGGCGCGAGCAAGCATCTCGCGCGAATAGCCGCCGCCGCCGAAGGTCGCGTCGACGTAGAGCCCGCCGTCCTTCAGGGCGAGCGCGTCCATCGCTTCTGCGAGCAATACCGGGGCATGGCCCATTACGCATGAATCTCACGATTCACGCTTTGTTAGCCACACATTGCCGCAGCGCTCACACGCGCCCTTAACAACAGCACGGTTAGGAAGGCGTTTCGCAGCTGGAACGCAGCCCCATGAAGCCGATCGTCCGCGACATCATCGAGCGTGCGGCGCTCGCCGTTCTGACCGGCGCCTTGGCCTGGCGCATCGGCGCGGCGATCTTGCGCGGCGACGAACCATGGGTATCGGCGCTGGTTCTGGTCGGCGAACTGCTGCTGCTCTTCTTCGTGGTGTTCGCCCGGCGCGCCTCGGACGGTTCGACCAGCACGCGCGAGTGGGCGATCGCCTTCGCCGGCACGGCCGCGCCCCTGTTTGCCACCCCGGGCGGCTCGGCGCTGCTGCCGCTGAACCTCATCGCGGCGATCTTTCTTATCGGCATCGCCCTGCAGGTGATGGCCAAGGTGAACTTGAACCGTTCGTTCGGCATCGTGCCGGCCAACCGCGGCGTAGTGACCACCGGCTTCTATAGCGTCGTGCGCCATCCGGTCTACGCAAGCTATTTCATCGGCCACGTCGCCTTTCTGCTGGTGAACCCGACGCTGTGGAATTTCTGCGTCTACGGCATCGAACTCGGCTTCCAGATCGCGCGCATGCACGCCGAGGAAGGCCTGCTTTCACGCGATCCCGCCTACGCCAACTATCTGCGCAACGTGCGCTATCGGCTGCTGCCCGGCGTGTACTGAGACCCGCGCGAGCGCTTCGCCGCAGCGACGGGCCCCTGTCATCGGCGGCGCGCGCTTGTGACGCGAAACTCCACGACACCTGCACATCGTACGCGCGAATTCGTTGCGAAAAGAGCGCGCCGCCGTTGCCGTGTAGTCGGGCGCGAGGTGTTTCACCTTGCACGTAGTTAATGACGCGCAAGAGTGTCTTCGTACGGTAAGAGGTGGGGGTACCCATGAAGAAACTGGCAGTCGCCGCTTTGCTGGCTGCTCTTGCGACGCTGGCGCCGAACATCGCATCGGCCAAAGTGTCTGGAGTACTGGCGATCGGCTACGAAAACACGCAGTTCGACAACAACAACAACCGCTTTGAGTGCTTGTACTGCATCGAAAACAGCGAAGACGGTCCAAATCTGACCGCCGCAATTGCTGCGCCGCTGCTGGGCGATTCCGGACCTTGGATGATCCAGGCTGACGGCAGGCTGCAGTCGGAAACCGAAGACTACGGCTTTGGCTATCATCCCCACGAAAACGTGGGGCATGCGGCCGCTCACATCGCCTATCGCACCGACACCTTTGCGGTCGGCGCGTTCTACGGAATCCAAAACGATCACGGAAGCGATGTCCAACAGGTGGGCGTGGAAGGACAAATGTACTTCTCAAACGTCACCCTGCAGGCTTCAGCCGCCTACGGAAAGCACGACAGCACCTGCAGCGGCTGCCGCGACGATTACGACGCCTGGGACGTTCAGGGCAGTGCGACCTACTATTTCAACAATAGCTGGTCGGCGTCCGTGAACGTGGGCTATGCGCAATTCAACTACACGATCTGCTGCACCGCCAGCGCGAACACTGACATCACGACGGTGGGCTTGAGCGCGGAATATCGCATCCCAAACACCAACTACTCGATTCGCGGCGCCTACACCCACGGCGAGGCCAGCGACACGATCCAGGACTATTCAAGCAATACTTATCAAGTATCGTTTGTAATCGACCTTGGGTCGGATTCAGCGCGCGACCGCGACCAACACGGCGCGAGCCTGCAAGGCGCTGAAGCCTTCGATCAGCATTGGCGCTTGTGGGAAGCGAGCTACTTCATCGACTAGCCAATAGGCGACATCGATCACCCAACCGAGTGGGGCCGCGCAAGCGGCCCCGCTTTTCTTTCGCGGCCATCAGGATCAAAACGCCAGTCGGCCTGTAAGCCGGGTTCTGTACCGCTTGCGCGGCGACGACCATTCCTCTGGACCATGCGTCGCCGCATGGTTCTCGCGACCTACCCGGATGCGCGCTCACGGACGAGCTGCCCTCCTCCGCCAAGGCATCGGAGGGCGTGCATCCCTATTCGGTCTTGCTCCCGGCGGGGCTTGCCGTGCCCGCTTCCTTACGGTCGCGGCGGTGGGCTCTTACTCCACCGTTTCACCATCGCCTGCGCCCATGGCCTTTCGACCAAGGCGCTTTCGGCAGACTGTTCTCTGTGGCGCTATCCCTAAGATCACTCTCGGCGGATGTTATCCGCCGCCGTATCCGCGTGGAGCCCGGACTTTCCTCGACTGCACCCTTTCGAGCATAGCAGCCGCGGCCGTCCGGCCGACTGGCGAGTTTGATATATAGAGTGCGCGCGCAAGCAACGGAAGCGCGAGGTCGTCAAAGTGCGTGAACCAGCGCTGCGATCAGAGCGCGCGTCTCGTCATCGGCTGCGCCGTCGATGAGCGCGGGGCGGAAGCGCCGCTGAAACGCCATCAACACGGCCTTGGTCTGCGCGTCCATGACGCCGGTCTGATTCACCGCGTAGCCGATGGCGGCGAGCTGGGTTTGCACGGTTGCGATCGAGGTATCGCCGGCGGGTGTTGCTGAGCCGCGTTCCGGCCAGATCGCGACGCCCGCGTCCGCCAGGCGCTTCCACGGGAATTTCTCGCCGGGATCCTGCTTGCGATCCGGTGCGATGTCGGAGTGCGCCACGACTTGCGCCGGCCTGAGCCGGTGGCGCGCGAGGATGTCGTGCAACAGCGTAGTCACCGCGTCGATCTGCGCAGGCGGAAATTCCGGCAGGCCGAAATCGTGGCCGCCATTGACGATCTCGATGCCGATGGCGCGCGCATTGACATCGCCCACGCCTCGCCAGCTTGAGGCGCCCGCATGCCACGAGCGGCTTTGCTCCGCCACGATGCGGTAAACCGTCCCGTCCTCAGCGACGACGTAGTGCGCCGACACCCGCGCGAGCGGCGCGTCGGGGGCCGCAGTTTTGGCCTGCCACGGTCCGGGGTAACGCCCCGCGACGGGCGCGGCATCCGTCAAGCGAGCGAGCGCCGTCTCTGCGTCCTGCATGCCGGTGTAGTGCAACACCACCAGATCGATCGACCGCGTGCGCGCATCGAAATTGGGCGAAGGGCGATCGACGAAACGGAGTGCGCTCACAACGCTTACTCTCCGCGCTGAAGCTTAAGACTTCCGCCGCGCCGTCTCGACCACCCAGCCGGCGGGCGTTTGGCGCGCATCGAGCACGTCGCTCGCCGTCCGCGCACGCTTCGGCGCCAGACGAAGGGCGATCGCCGCGCCGATCACCATGAGCCCGATGACGACGGCCGCGGCCGCCGCAAACATGAAAGCGAGCACCGCGCCGAACACCAAGGCGGCCAGCCCCGCGGCGCGCACGAACGCGCTCAGCGCTGCATTGCCGGTTTCCGTGAGCATGCTCGGCATCGGACCTCCTCACTCCTCCATGCAAGTATTGGGTCTTTCAGCCTCGGCAATCAATACGGCGCTCGTGCGGCGCGCACGCGCCGGTCATTTTGCGCCGACTGACAATTCCTCGCGGATGCGTTGATAGGCGGCGTTGATGGCGGCGGTCTTCTCGCGCGCGATCGCGACGAACGCGGGCGGTGCGCCGCGCTGTGTCATCCGGTCGGGATGGTTTTCGGCGGCGGCGCGGCGCCAGGCATGGCGTACGTCGTCCATGCTCGCGCCCGGCAAAAGACCAAGGATCGCATAAGGATCGCCTGCATCCGGGCCGAGATTGGTGGCCTTGATGCGACGGAATTCGAGCTCGGAGAATCCGAAATGCGTGGCGACCTGTTCGAGATAGGCAAGTTCAGCCTCGCCGGGGAAGCCGTCGACGGCGGCGATATGGAAGAGACCGTCGAGCACGTCTTCCAGCAGGCAGGGACGCGCCCGATATTTTCTTCCAATCTGCTTGGCGTAGGACTCAAATCCTAGAACCGTCTGCTTGGCCAGCTCAAACGCCCGGCGGAACGCCCATTCTTCCCCAGGCGGCGGCCGAAAGACTTGCGCGGCTGCATGAAGTTCGTAGTCCGTCGCCTCCCCGTCGGCGCGCGCCATCTTGGCTGCGAGGCCGATGACGGCGGCGGTGAACCCCACATCGTTGACCTGCGGCGCGCATTCCTGGCCGAACACGGGCGGTTCGGCCTCCGGATCGAAGGCGCGGCCGGCCATGTCGACGATGCGGGACCAAACGGACATCGTCCTATCTTTGCGCACGCTGCGGTGCGGCGCCAGTCACGAACGCCTGAAACTTTGCTTGGAGTCAGCCCTTCGCCGCCTATGGGCATTTCCCCTCTCGCGGGCACGGCGTTCGCTGCCATCTCGTCTATCGCAATGCGCGACATCGTGACCGGCAATGGCGTGAATCAGGGGAGCGATTCAGAATCGTCGCCGCCGCTGATGGCGGCGCGCGCCGGCCCTAGCTGGCGGCCTTGATCGCAGCGGACGCGGTTTGCACGTGGGCTTGCGCGATAGCCTGACGCGCAGGCTGAACCACGTTCAGGATGAAGCCCTGCACGTCGTAGGTGCGCGCACCCCACTGACGGGTCGGCACATACCAGACCTGCACTTGGCTCCAATCGTTGTTCGGCGACACGTCGCGCACTGGGACGTCGCGGGTGATTTCGCCGTGATTGAGCCAGTTGGCGTGATCGACGATGATCATGCGCGGCGACACGATTTCCTTGACCACCGCAACGTGGCCGCGGTTGGGATCGTTGTAACCGTGCAGCACGAGCACGGCGCCCTCTTCCGGCGTGTTGGCGCGCTCATAGCGATCGGCGGCCTGATTCCACCACGTGTACGCGTCGCCATGCAGGTCGACGCCGGACTCAGCGCGCGCAAACGGCACGCACTGCAAATGCGCGCGGCGATTGGTGATGCGCGCAATCGGCTCGTAAGCCGAATCGGGTTGACGCTCGAACGCCGACGGCGCGAGCGTTGCGTGCTCGGACGGACCATCGACGATTCCCGGATCGATCGAGAGATCGGTCGAAAGCGGCGTGAGCGCTTCGGCGTTGATCGCCGGAAGCCCCGCCACAGCCGCCGCCGTCAGCAAAATTGTTCGCGTGGTCAACATGCCCTGTCGAAGCCAAGCGGGGAATTTGCCCCAAACCGGGACACAGAAACGCCCGCCGCCGCTTAAAGAACACTTAATCGCGCGGCAGCAACACAGCGAAAGACGCACGTTCTATGGTAAACACGTCGCGCTTCGACCACATCTAGTGATGTATTGTTCGTAACGTCAGTTAAGAAGATTGGTGATCGACACATCAATACTTCTTAACGACGCAATCAATTGATCTCTGCTGTGAGCAGGAACGGGTGAATGAAGCCGTGCGTCCGGTAGATGCGCGCGCCCCACTGGCGGTTGGGAATGTACCACACGCGCACTTCGCTCCAGTCGTTGTCGGGCGAAACATCCACAACGGGAACGTTCATGCTGATCTCGCCTTGATTGAGCCAGTTGGCTTGATCGACGAGGATGATGCGGCTCGAAACGATTTGTGCAACGACAGCGACGTGACCCCGTCCCGGATCGCGATAGCCGCGCATCACCAGCACCGAGCCCGGCGCTGGAGAACTCGATCGCGGATAGCGGCCCGCTGCCTGGCGCCACCAGGTATTGGCGTCGCCAAAAATCTGAATGCCGGATTCTTCGCGGGCAAAGGGCACGCACTGCAACGGCGCGCGGCCGGCGAGGATATGGGGTGGCGCGCTGGCGTCATAAGGCGGCGGCTCAGGTGCCGGCGACGCGCCCTCGCCCAGTGCGCTGATGGGCGCGGGCGCACTGGCGCACGCCGACAGCAACGCCGCCGCCAGCCCGAGCCCAAAGGCGCGGACCGTTCCGATCCCTTCCAGACCTGCCATTTCGAGGGCGATGCTAATCGAGGTCGGTTGGGATCGCGTGAATGCGCCCGAGGGTCGCGCTTACCGGATCGTTAATCTTGACCGGAAGTGAAAAACCGGTTCAGCGCAAGAGCACCATTATGACAGGCAGCGACTCGCCCCCGCTCATCATCCGGCCCTGTTTCCAGCAGGACCTGGAATCCGTGCAGCTCATCTACGCGACTCACGTTCTGACCGGGACCGGATCGTTCGAGATCGAGCCGCCCTCGCTCGAGGTCATGACGGAGCGCTGGAGCGGAATCGTCGGCGCCAACTGGCCGTATCTGGTGGCGAGTCCGCTCAACGATCTTTCGCGCGTCGTCGGCTTTGCCTATGCAGCGCAATACCGCGATCGGCCCGCTTACGGGAAAACGTTCGAGGGTTCGGTCTACGCCGCGCCGACATCGCTGCGTCAAGGCGTAGGCTCGGCCTTACTCAACGAATTGCTGGGCATGCTGTACGGAGACGGCGTGCGCGAAGTGCTGGCGTTCATTGGCGACAGCTACAACGCCGCTTCTATCGCACTGCACAATAAGGCGGGCTTCCTCCATGTCGGGACGCTGAAGAATGTCGGCGAGAAATTCGGCCGCCTGCTCGACGTCGTGATCATGCAGCGAACGCTGCAATAGCGCGTGGACGGATCGCTCAGCGTCGGTAACCCTTCGTTAGGCAAGCTTACAGCATCCTCATGCGACCAGGAGGGATCGCGATGCTCAGGAAGCTCGTGCTCGTTGGCCTGGTGGGGGTTACGAGCCTAATCGCCAACATCGCCGCCGCCGACGATGCGGTCGCGCCAACCGTCTCCGTTGTCGGTCTAAGCAACGTCAGCTTCGCCGAGGATCGGACATCGACGGTCGCGCCCTTCGCCATCAGCTTCGACGAGGCCGACGCGCCGCGCTTTGCGGACCTGGCGTCGACGCCGCAACCGGCCTCGAGCTCGCCGTTCACGAATTACGAAGTGGCGTTGTTCGCCCACCCAAGCAGCAGCGTCGACGTTTCGCTCCTGCATCGCGATGGTTTGGGCTTCGACGCGAACGGCGATGTCGCCAGCCGCAGCCGCGGTTCGGAAATTCGGGTCGGACGCGGGCTCCTGCCGATGCAACGGCGCGCCTCCACGAACGGCTCGCGCTGGTATTTGTTCGCCGGCTCTTCGGATCAGGCCATCATCTGGCAGCCCGGCGTCCGCAATGAGTTCGGCGGCGTTTCTTCGTCCTTCGCACTGCAAGACCGGGTCGAAATCGGCGACCGTCAGGCCGGGATCACCTACGAGACCCACGGCATCCAGGCCTCGCTCGCCTATGTGCAGCGCAAGGTGCGGACATATGTCGGAGCACAGCGTTTCACCGAGGACGAAAACTTTACCGGAATTACGTTGACCATGCGCCACTGAAGGGTAGCGTGACGCGGGGACGCTCTCATGAGACGACCACCAGAGTTAACCAAGCCGGGAACTTCTGGCAGCGGATATGCATTGCCCTCTTGGACGCGGCTAAGGGAGGTTGTCATGTCGGCGGCGCCGGCGCTTCGGGCGGCTGTTCTGGCGGGCGGCATGCTGGCGGCAGGGGCATTTACGCTGCAAGCCCGCGCCCAGGAGGCGCCTTCTGCTCCGTCCGCGCCCACTGCGACGCAAGACAATCCCACGCCGCGCATCGATTTTCGGGATCCCACAACCGCCCTCTCCCGGGGCATGGGGCCGCTGGACGTTTCCGCGCGCGCCAACGATGCGCGCTTCGCCCCTGTGGGCGCTTCGGAGGCGCATGGCGCTGCGGGGCCGCAGCCGGTCGAATTGCAGATCGCGGCTGACCGCTCGCAAACCGGGGCGCCAGTCGACGTTTCATTCGCTCATCGCGGCCTCGTCGGCGCCGACACCGACCGTCAAGGTCACGGCTCGGAAGTGCGTATCGGACGCGGCTTGGTGACACGCGACAACGGCACACACCATCGCGGCGACAGCGTTTACGCCTTCGTTGCCTCCGATAATCAGGCGCTGACCTGGCGGCCGGGCGCTCGCAGCGAATTTGGCGGCGCCGCGAACTCACTGGTCCTGCAGGACACGGTCAACGTCGGGGACAATTCCGCCGGCGTGACCTACGAGCATGATGGCGTGCAGGCGTCCCTCGCCTACGTCCAGCGCACCATCCGCACCCGCGTGGGCAATCGCGGCTACAGCCAGGACGAGGACTTCGCGGGCGTCACGGTGACGATGCGCCATTAGGCGCTCGCAGCCGCGGTTCTCCACAACCACCCTTTGCCAACCTGCTTCCGCGGGTAATGAATCGCTGCATGGTCGGCGGGCGAAGATTTGTTAACGGACTCAGGCTCTCATACGCCACTAATGGTGGCCAAGAGGCTGCCAAATCCCTAAATATAGGGTTCGTTTCGGACTTGGGAGATGCGCGCGATGGCCACTGACACGGGGACAAGACTGACGGGCCTTCGCACCCCCTCCATTGGCTACAAGCCGTTCCGCTATCCCTGG
>JAFEDV010000459.1 GCA_018241475.1 Pseudomonadota bacterium
CGATCGCATCGCCGGCGTGGCGCCGATCGAACCTGCCGCGCCAGCGCGCGAAGGGCCCTCGCCGGAAGCAGAAACGCTCGCGGCGGCTTCGTGACCTTCTCGCCGGCACTGACCCTTTACCGCGCGATGAGCATCGCCCTCGCGCCGCTGGCGCGGCCGTGGCTCGATGCCCGCACGCGCGCCGGCAAGGAAGACGCGGCGCGGCTCGGCGAACGCTTCGGCGACTACCCACAAGCGCGGCCGGCTGGGCGCCTCATGTGGTTTCATGCCGCGAGTGTGGGTGAGTCCGGCGTGGCGCTTGCCTTGATCGAGGCGCTCGCTGCGCGCGATGCGTCGCTGTCGTTTCTGCTCACGACCGGGACCCGCACATCCGCGGAACTCGCCGCGAAGCGTGCGCCGCCGCGGACAACGCATGTTTACGCGCCGGTGGACCGCCGCGACGCAGTGCAGAAGTTCCTGGCGCACTGGCGGCCCGATGCGGGCGTGTTCGTCGAAAGCGAACTGTGGCCGAACCTGATCCTTGAAGCGAAAGCGGCAGGCGTGCGCCTGGCGCTGGTGAACGCACGCATGAGCCCGAAGACGCTGTCGCGCTGGCAGGCTTGGCCGGCGGCGGCGAACATGCTGCTCTCGCCGTTCGACTGGATCACCGCCGCCGACACACGTACGGCCGAATCCTTGTCGCGTCTGCGCGACGCGCCGGTGGCGGCGGTTGGAAATCTGAAGCTCGCGACGCCTGCGCCGCATGCGGATGCGGCGACGCTGGCGGCTTTGGCGCAAGAGATCGGCGCGCGCCCGGTGTGGCTTGCGGCGTCGACGCATGCGGGCGAGGACGAGGTCGTGCTGGCGGCGCACCGCATGCTGCGTGAGCAGTTTCGCTATGCATTGTTGATCATTGCGCCGCGCCACCCTGAGCGCGGGCCGAGTGTGTCCGCACTCGCGGGAAATGCGCCGCGGCGGGGCGCCGGCCGCCCGATCGGAGACGCGCCGGTCTACGTGGCCGACACCTTGGGCGAACTTGGTGTCCTCTACAGCGCTGCGCCAATCGCCTTGGTGGCGGGCAGCCTGTTGCCGGCTTTGAAGGGACACAATCCGATCGAACCGGCAAAGATCGGCTCGGCGATTCTGACAGGGCCATACGTAGAGAGCTTTCAAGACGTGTTCGATGCGCTGATCGCGGCGCGCGGCGCCCAACGCGTGGCCGACGCCTCTACATTGGCGAAGGCGGTCGCTTCATTGTGGCGCGATGCGGCTGCGCGAGAGGCGCAGGTGAACGCCGCGCGTGTGTTCGCGGACCAGGGCGCCGATGCGCTCGAGGCGACGCTGACGCGCTTGGCAGACATGATTCCGGACCCCGCGCATGCGCCCGCCTGAGTTCTGGAAAGCCGACGTGAGAGGGCGCGACAGCGTGGTCATCTTGCGGGCGCTGCTGACGCCGGTGTCTTGGGCGTACGCCTGGGCGGCGGCGCACCGGATCAAGACGACGGCGCCGCGGCACGCGCCGGTTCCGGTGATTTGCATCGGCAACTTCACCGTCGGCGGCGCCGGCAAGACCCCGGTCGCTCGCGCCATACGCGCAAAACTCGGGGAGACCGCGCACACGCTGTCGCGCGGGTACGGGGGGCAATTGCCAGGACCGTTGCGGGTCACGCCCGGGATGAGCGCACAGCAGGTCGGCGACGAGCCGCTGCTGCATGCGTCGGATGGCCCAGCCTGGATTGCGCGCGATCGCGTGGCCGGCGCGCTCGCAGCGGCAAACAACGGCGCGCATGCAATCGTCATGGACGATGGCTTTCAAAACCCCGAGCTCGCCAAGGATCTTTCCATCATCGTCGTCGACCCGGCGTTCGGAATCGGCAACGGCAGCGTGTTTCCAGCCGGCCCGCTGCGCGAACGCTTGCGGGACGGCCTGCAGCGCGCCGATGCGATCGTGCTTCTTGGATCGCCGGCGCCCTCGCCGGTTATTGACGAAGCTCACGGAGAGGACGCCGGCGAGACGCCGGCGGTCCAAGATTGGCGAACGGATTTCAGCAAGCCGATCCTGCATGCGCGCCTCGAGCTAACCGGGGAAGCGCCGGCCGGCAAATACGTGGCGTTTGCAGGCCTGGCGCGGCCGGAGAAGTTTTTCGACACGCTGGCGACGCTGGGCGTGGAGGTGGAGGACATGGTCCCCTATCCCGATCATCATCCCTATTCCGATGACAATCTCGACTTCCTCACCCGCCTCGCGACCGAGCGCGGCGCCAAACTCATCACCACCGAAAAAGACGCCGCCCGGCTCTCGCCGGAATGGCGCGCGCGCGTCGAGGTTTTGCCGGTGACGGCGCGTTTCGAGGACGAAGCGGCGCTCGACGCCTTGCTCGCGCCCATCCGCGCCCGCATGTAGAAGCGCGCATGGCCAAGTCGAAGCCGGTCAATCTCTACTTCCGCCTGGAAGCGGCCGCTTGGTACGCGCTCGCGGGCGGTCTGCGCCTACTCGGCGTCGAAAACGCCGCCAAGCTTGGCGCCGCAGTCGTGCCCATCGCGGGCTCGCTAACCAGCGCGCACAAGACCTCGCTGCGCAACATTCGCATGTGCTTTCCGAATGAGAGCGAGAAATGGCACCGCGACTTGCGCGCCGCGGCATGGCGCGAGGTCGGGCGCATGTCGGGCGAGTTTCCCAACATGGACGGCTTCCTGCGCAAGTACCAGAACGGCGACGTCGAGTTCAAAGGCCGCGAGCGCGTGGTCGCGACGCTCGGCAAGGGCGCGGTGTTCATCGGCGGGCATTTTTCGAACTGGGAGATCACCTCGCTCTGTCTGGCGCAGACCGATCCCACCTGCCACTTTACCTATCGCCCCGCCAACAATCCGATCATCGACAAGTACATTGTCGAGACGCGGCGCAAGTTCGGCTTGGAGCTGCAAGCGGCGAAGGGACAGGAAGGCGGCATGGGGCTGCTGCGTTCGCTGATGAAGGGCCGCAGCGTCGCGCTGATGAACGACCAGAAGTACAACGCGGGGCTCTCCGTCCCGTTCTTCGGGCACGAGTGCATGACCGCGGATGGGCCGGTGCGCTTGGCTCTGCGGTTCAAGGCGCCGCTTATCCCGATCACTGGCCGCCGCATCGATTCAAAGCGCTTCGTGGCGACGGCTTACGAGCCGATCCCGCTGGATTACGATCGGCCCGGCGATGCGGCGGTTCTGGATGGCGTGACGCGGGTAAACAAGTTCATGGAAGCGCGCGTGCTGGAAGCGCCGGAGCAATGGTTCTGGGCGCACCGGCGTTGGCCGAAGTCAGCGTGGCGCGAAGCGGGCGTGATGTGAAGGGAAGTCAGTAGTCAGTAGTCAGTGGTCAATAGTCAGTAAGGCAATTCACGGCTGACCACTG
>JAFEDV010000045.1 GCA_018241475.1 Pseudomonadota bacterium
CACCGGCGGCGGCGCCTTCATCGATCCGCGCACCCGCGCGCTCATGAAGGAGAAGGCGATCTCGGTTTGGCTCAAGGCGCCGCTCGAGGTGCTGATGAAGCGGGTGCAGCGGCGCGACAATCGCCCGCTTCTGAAGGAGGACGATCCGCACGCCGTCATGCAGCAGCTGATGGACGCACGCTATCCGATCTATGCCGAAGCCGATCTCACGGTCGAGACCGGCAATGGCCCCCACAACGCCGCCGTCAGCGCCATCATCGAAGCGCTGAAGGCGCATTTGAGCGAGAAGCAAAGTTGAGTGACGCCAGAGTCTCTCGTGCTCTCCCGTCAGGGGGAGCTGTCATTGCGCAAGCGATGACTGAGGAGGGGGCGGGAATGCCGCCCAACACCTGCGCCGCCCTCTCCGGCGCGTGCTTGCGCACGCGCCATCTCTCCCTTGCGCGGGAGCACGAAAGCTGAGGGCATGACCGATTCCATCCGCATCTCTCTCGGCGCGCGTTCCTACGACGTGCTGATCGGCGAAGGCCTGATCGCGCGCGCCGGCGAACTGATGGCCCCGTACGCCAAGACCAGGCGCGTCTTCATTGTCACCGATCAGAACGTCGCGCGTTTGCATCGCCCGGCGTTGGTCGCGTCGCTCGAAGCGGCGGGCCTCGCCAACTGGACCGTCACGCTGCCGGCCGGCGAAAGCAACAAGAGCTTCATCGGCCTCGAAATGCTCACGCGCCATCTCTTGCAGGCGGGCGCCGAGCGCGGCGATCTCGTCATCGCCTTCGGCGGCGGCGTCATTGGCGATCTGGCGGGGCTGGCGGCGGGCCTCGTCAAACGCGGCCTCGATTTCGTGCAGATGCCGACGACGCTGCTGGCGCAGGTCGATTCCAGCGTCGGCGGCAAGACCGCCATCGACACGCCCGAGGGCAAGAACTTGATCGGGCTCTTTCATCAGCCGCGCCTCGTCATCGCCGACGCCGCGGTGCTGCGAACCCTGCCGCTGAGAGAAATGCGCGCCGGCTACGCCGAGATCGTCAAGATCGGGCTCATCAACGACGCGCCCTTCTTCCAATGGTGCGAAGCCAATGCGGCCGACGTGCTCGCTTGCGATCCACCGGCGCTCGCTTACGCCATCCGCCATGCCATTACGGCGAAAGCCGCCATCGTCGCCGCCGACGAGCGCGAGCAGGGCGTGCGCGCGCTGCTCAATCTCGGCCATACCTTCGCGCATGCGCTCGAAGCCCACGCCGGCTATGATGGTGCGCTGCTGCACGGCGAAGCCGTCGCCGCCGGTCTGGCGCTGGCGTTCGCGTACGCCGCCGAACTCCAGCTTTGCCCGCGCCAGGACGCCGAGCGCGTCAACGCCCACCTCGAAAGCGCCGGCTTCGTCACCGATTTGCGCAAGCTCCCCGGCGCGCCGTTCGTCGCCGAGCGCCTGGCGGCGCTGATGAAGCAGCACAAGAAGGCCGTCGCCGCCGCGCCGACGCTCATCCTCGCCCACGGCATCGGCCGGGCCTTCGTGCAGACCCAGGTTGACGAAATCCGGCTGCTCGCTTTTCTCGAAGAGCGGACGCAATGAGCGCCCTGATGAGTCTTCTCTTGGCGCTGTTCCTGCTCGGCGCCAACGCCTTCTACGTCGCCTCCGAGTTTGCGCTGGTGAAGAGCCGCGGCTTCCGCATCGACGCGCTGGCCGAGTCCAAGCGCTTCGGCGCATCGCTCACCAAGCGCATGCTCAAGAACATCGAGGCCTATCTCGCCTGTTGCCAGCTCGGCATCACCATGGCCTCGCTCGGCCTGGGCTGGGTGGGCGAGCCCACCGTCTCGGCCATCGTGCGCCCGCTGCTCGCGCCGCTGGCGCTGCCGGAAGACCTGATCCACCTGATCGCCTTCCTCATCGGCTTCGTCGTCTTCTCCTCGCTGCACATCGTCGTCGGCGAGCAGGTGCCGAAGACCTTGGCCATCCGCAATCCCGAGCCCGTCTCGCTGTGGATCGCCTATCCGCTGCATGCCTCTTTCATTCTGCTTTGGCCGCTCAACTGGCTCTTGAACAACGCTGCGCGCGCCATCCTGCGCGCGCTTGGCGTGCGCGAAGCCAGCCATCAGGAAATCCTCACCGACGTCGAGATCGAAGGCCTGGTCGAGACCTCCGCCGAGCATGGCGCGCTGGAGATGGAAATGCGCGACCGCGTCGTCGGCGCCCTCGATCTGGCGGCGCTCACTGTCGCCGACGTGATGATCCACCGCAAAGCCATCAAGATGATCGATATCGATCTGCCGGCCCGCGAGATCATCGCCATCGCCCAGGCCAGCGCGCACACGCGCCTGCCGCTCTACAAGGACAACCCCGAGAACATCGTCGGCATCCTGCATGCGCGCGATCTGTTGCGCGCCATCGCCGAGCACGGGCGCGACGGCTTCGACGTCAACGAGGTCAAGCGCACCGCCTGGTTTACGCCGATGACCACGACGGCGGAGGATCAACTCGCCGAGTTCCTGCGCCGGCGCGAGCATTTCGCTTTGGTGGTCGACGAATACGGCGCGCTCATGGGCCTCGTCACGCTGGAAGACATCATCGAAGAGATCGTCGGCGACATCAAAGACGAGCACGACATTTCAGCCCCGGGCGTACGCCCTCAGCCCGACGGCGCCGTCAACGTCGACGGCACGGTGCCAATTCGCGATTTGAACCGCGTCATGAACTGGGATCTGCCCGACGAAGACGCCGTCACCGTCGCCGGCCTCGTCATCCACGAAGCCCAAGCCATCCCCGATCCCGGCCAACGCTTCGCCTTCCACGGCTATCGCTTCCAAGTGCTGCGCAAACAGAGAAACCAGATCACCGCGCTGCGCGTGGAAAAGGACATGACGGTGGAGGATGAGTTGGGGGGAGGTTAGGGTCAGCCTAGCGTCAGGCAGTAAGAGACTGCCTTCTGAATGTCTCCAACTGCCGTCACATAGAGTCCCAGTGACAGCGCTCTTCCATTGAGCGTTCCAATGCGAGTGGGCCCGACTGAAGATCCTAGAGCATTCTTGAAGTTCTTAAGACGAATTCTGATAGCTTTCTCATTAATTTGCTCATGTTCGAGGCTCATCTCAGTATCCGCGTTGTCGGAGAAGACGAACTCTAGGCGCAATCCACCGAACTCGATTGTCAGTGTGTTGTCGGAGGTCATCAGCGCAAACCCCGACGTGATGACGGTCTGATCATCTACTCGAACATTTGTGGGAATCGCGATCACTTGACTATGCTCCATGAGTCTCCCTGGAGCGAAGATAATGCGCCTGGTCGCTTTCGAGTTAAAGGACATTGGCCCCGTCAAGTTTGTAGGCGTGGACGCTCTCGCTGACGTCGTGGTTCTGGCGGGTCCGAACGGTGTTGGAAAAACCAACATCAACAACGCGATCCTCGATATCGCGCGCGAGCCCAGGGTGCTCGCAAACAAATGGATGATTGTGGAGGCCACGGACGGAGACGAGCGCGCCGCTTGGGGAAAAGAGCGCCTCGATACCAGAATCGAGGAGGACTCAAAAAAGCTGCGAGCGCACTTGCGCAGAAACCAGCGACGCAATCGCTACTATAGCTCGTTCCTCAATTTCGACAGCGACCGGGCGGTAAGAAACGTCCAGTCCTTCACGTTCACGTGGGACATACAAAATCCATTCGCGGAGGATGTGGGTTGGGACTTGGGACTGTCGCAGTTGTCGAGCCGATACAACGACGTCCGTCACTCACTTTTCCGCCTTGTCGAGAGTCAGCGGCGTGAAATTGCCGATAAGGCAATAGCCACGCGTGACAGCGG
>JAFEDV010000460.1 GCA_018241475.1 Pseudomonadota bacterium
TGGCGCGCAGCTTTGACGGCTCCGCGGCCGGCGCGTCGTGGGGATCGATGACGGCGTGGCGATCGCCGTCGCCGAAGGTGAGCTGCACGGCGTCACCGGCGTTCAAATCCTTGGCGGCGCGCACGAGAACGCCGTCGTCACGGTGAACCATGACGAAGCCGCGCGCGAGCACGCTTTTGTGCGAGAGCGATTCAAGCATGCGTGAGGCGCCATCGAGATGCTTCTTATGTGCGTCGAGCAAGCGAACGACGGCTGGCTTGAGGCGCACGCCGACACGCGCGAGCTGGTCGCGGCGGCGGGCGATATCTTGCACCAGCGCTTCGGGCCGGAGGCGCGCCGCCACGCGGTCGAACTTGGATTGCGCGGTGCGCGTGTTGGCCACGAGTGCGGCGTTCAGCCGTTCGGCAGCGCGATCGAAGCGCTGCTGGGGAATTTGGAAGAGCGTCTCGAGACGTGGCAGTCTCGCCGCGGCGGCGCGCAGTTCGGTGCGGCGTCGTTCCAGACCGCGCACCAGCCCGCCTTTGAGCCGGCCTTGCAGCACTTCGATGCGTTCGATCAGTTCGGCGCGCACGGGCACCGCCTTTTCAGCGGCGCCGGTGGGCGTCGGCGCGCGCAAATCCGCGGCGAAGTCGATCAACGTGGTGTCGGTCTCGTGACCGACGGCGCTGATCAACGGGATCTGGCTTTCGGCCGCGGCGCGAACGACAATCTCCTCATTGAACGCCCAGAGGTCTTCGATCGAGCCGCCGCCGCGCGCCACGATAAGCACGTCAGGGCGGTTGGCGCCCTTGATGGCGTTGAAGCCCTTGATGGCGCGCGCGACTTGTCCTGCCGCTTCCGGGCCTTGCACCAGCACCGGCCACAGCACCACCCGGCGTGGGAAGCGTTCGCGCAAGCGATGAAGGATGTCGCGGATGACCGCGCCGGTCGGCGAGGTGACGACGCCTATAGTCTGCGGCAAATAGGGGATCGGCTTCTTGCGCGACGGCGCAAACAGGCCCTCGGCTTGCAGGCGCGCCTTCAGTTTTTCCAGCTGCGCCAGCAGCGCACCGATGCCGGCCGGCGCCATGCGTTCGGCGATGAGCTGATATTGCGAGCGGCCAGGGAAAGTCGAAAGCCGGCCCTCGGCGACCACCTCAAGCCCCTCTTCCGGCTTGAAGGTCAACCTCTGCGCGTCGAGGCGGAACATCACCGTACTGATGGAGGCGTTGGCGTCCTTCAAGTCCACGTAGAGGTGACCCGATTTCGCCAGCACCACGCGTCCGAGCTCGCCGCGCACGCGAACGCGGTCGAAATTGGTCTCCACCGCACGCTTTACCGCTTGCGCCAATTCGCTGACCGAGAGCTCGGGCAGGTTGGTGTCTGCGGCAGTCGGCGCGGAGGATGGGGCGGCGTCTGTCATCAGTTTCATATAAGGCGACTCGCGCCGCCTGGCGGGTAATGCTTTAAGAAGCGGACGGCTGCTGGCTGTGGGGGCCGGGGGACAAAATGGCGTTCGACGCGAACGATCTATCGCCGCACGAGCACTTCGTGGTGGAGCGCACGCGCGCCGGCGATATCGCCGATTTCACGCCGATGGCGGGGGCTGGAGGGACCAAACCGGCAGTGCGGGCGGGTTTCCTGCGCAAGCTGATGCTGGGCCTGGACGAGAGCTGGGCGGTGCGCACGCCTGGCGTGCGGATCGAGGGCGCGCGCATCGAAGGCGCGCTGGATTTGATTGATTGCGCAGGCGCAGCCGGAGGCCTTCCGGCGCTGGCGCTCAACGCGTGCGACATCCCCGAAACCGTCGATCTGAGCCACGCGCGTCTGGCGCGACTTTCGCTGCGCGGCTCGAAGCTGATGCGCCTTGTGGCTGTGGAAGCCGAGATCGGCGGCGAACTGGATGTGTGCGACGTGGCCCCGATAACCGGCCAGGCTGGCGGCGACGGGCGCGAAACGCTGACGGCGAACTTGCGCGGGCTGCGCGTCGACGGCGACGTGCTGGCGCGTGGGGCGAAATTCGCGCGCGCCGTGGAAAGCGACGACGACGGCCTGACGCTGGAGAACGCGGAGATTGCCGGCAATCTGGTCATCGACGGCGCATTCGAAGCGTTCGGCTGCGTGCGGCTCAGCAACGCCCGCATCGACGGCGCGCTGAGCGGCGAAGGCGCACAGCTTCTGAACCGCAGCGATTCCGCCAGCGGACAAGCGCTCAACGCCGACGGCGCCGAAATCGGCGCGGTCATTCTGCGGAGCAGGTTCCGCGCCGAAGGCGAAGTACGCTTCGCCAGCGCGCACATCCTTCGCGATATGGATCTGAGCGCGGCGCAATTCCGCAACGACCTGGGCGCGGCGTTAGTGCTATCGAGCATCGAGGTCGGGGGCGAGCTCCACGCGGGCGCGATCAAGACCTCGGGGCAAGTCATGCTGCAGAACGCGCGGATCGGGCGCAATCTCGATCTGCGCGGCGCCGAAATCACCCATCGCACGGCGGCCAATACCTACGGGCGCGCCATCGAGGCGCCCAGCGTCGGCGTAGGCGGTGCAGCGCTGTTGCAGGGCGCCAACGTGAAGGGCGAGGTGTTTCTGGCCGACGCCCGCATCGACGGTTATCTGGCGTTCGGCGGCGGGCGCTTCATCAATCCAGGCGCGTGGGCGATCCGCGCGCCGAACGCGCGCGTCGGCGGCAATCTGTCGATCAAAATCGATGAGAACGGCTATGCTCCGCACGGTCAGAAGACCGTCATCGAAGGCGGCGCCAAGTTCGACCGCGCCAAGATCGACGGCGCGTTCACGTGGCTCAATCTGGAGCTTCGCGGCGCCGGTCCCGATGGACGAAAAGGCGCGATGCTGACGCTGGCGGACGCCAAGATCGACGGCCCGTTGCAGGCGCGCGCGCTGGCGATGCAGCAGGATGCGCGCATCGATCTTTCGGGCGCGAGCTGCACGGCGCTGGATGACGATTTGAAGAGCGGCTGGGGCGTGGATGGCGCGGCGCTCGATCTCGATGGCTTGGCCTATGAGCGCATCGAGAATGCGAACGAGCGCTGGCGCGATCGTTTGCACTGGCTGAAGCGCTCGCGTGGCGAAGGCGGTCGTTTCTCGCCGCAGCCGTTCGGCCGCGCGGCGGAGGTCTATGCGCGCTCCGGCCGGCGCGACGAAGCGCGGCGCATTCTGTTGGCCCAGCAGGACCTGCAGACCCGGCACGGGGCGGCAGGCCCGCTGACCTGGGTGCTGTCTTCGCTGTTCGGCCTGGCCGCTGGCTATGGGCTTGCCCCCATCCGCATCGTGAGGGCGCTCGTGCTGTTCATCGCCCTCGGCGTGGCCGGCGTGCTGACCATGAATGCGCAAGGTGCGCTGGTGCGCCCCGACGGCACGCCATGCAACGGTGCGGTTGAGCCGGCGCTTTACGCCATCGACGTGGCGTTGCCAGTGATCGATCTCGGCCAAGAAAGCCGTTGCGCGCCCGGGCGCGCCGCCCATGCGCAGCTTTCAGCGGGGATCGAGACGCCGAACAGCGATTGGCGGCTGTTCGAAGGCGCGGCGGTATGGAAATGGGCGCAGGCCATCTACGCCATTCTCGGCGCTATCCTCAGCGCGCTTGCTGTGATCACCTTCTCCGGCGTGCTGAAGCCGAGAGCGGACTAGGCGACGGCGCGAAGCTGCCGCATGCTGGCGGCCATGACGCCAAAGACGCGCTACGCCTACAGCGACGATGTGTGCATCGCCTACCAAATGACCGGTGAAGGTCCCCCGGACGTCATCTGGGCGCCGGGCACCATGTCGCATTTGGACATGGATTGGGAAAATCCGCGGCGCGCGATGTTCTTCGAGAAATTCTCGAAGTTCTGCCGCCTTATCCGGTTCGACAAGCGCGGCACCGGCCTCTCCGACCGGCCGACGGAAATGGCGACGCTGGAACAGCGCACCGATGACATCCGCGCCGTGATGGATGCGGCCGGCATCGAGCGCGCGCACCTGTTCGGCGGCTCCGAAGGCGGCTCGATGGCGTCGATGTTTGCGGCCATGCATCCGGATCGGGTGCAGTCGCTCATCATCTGGGGCGCGCAGGCAAAGTGGCTGAACACGCCGGATCACCCCTGGGGTCAAACCCGCGAAGAGCATGAAGCCATGCTCGAGATGATCCACGAGGGTTGGCCGACGATTGAATATGTCGTTGGTCCCGGCGCCGGTCTGGGGCCGGACGCCGAACCGGCGATGGTGGAGAACGTGTTGCGCTATATG
>JAFEDV010000461.1 GCA_018241475.1 Pseudomonadota bacterium
ACGGACGGCGTCTGGCCAGGCCGAGCCAAAGAAGTCGAGGCGGCGCCCGGCACGCGCCGCGCGCGAGCCGTAAACGCAGAAATACGCGCGCGCCGACACCGCTTCGCGATAGTCCACGAGCGCCTGATCGAGTGAGGTCGCCCGCGCCACCGAGAGTGAGGAGAGAGTAGCGCGATAGAGCGCCGGAATCGCCAACATGTCCTCGTCCGATAGGCTTTGCGGCGAACGGTTCTCCGCCTGAGTCAGCAGCTTCTCGAGCCGCTCCCAGGTGGCTTCGCGTTCGAGCCGGAACCGCAGGCTGCGCAGCGATTGCTCCATCAGACGCGCTCCTGCCGTCGCAGCGTGTCGTAGGCGCGCACCAGCGCCTGGCCGAGCCGCTGCACCGGCGCATCGACGACATGGACGCCGAGACGCCGGAGCCGCGCCAGCACGATTTCGCGCTCTTGCAGCAGACGTTGCGCGATCACCGCGCGCGCAACATCGTCCGGCGTCTGCGGTTCGGCGCTGCGCAGAGTTTCCAGGTCGTCGTCGGCGAAAGTCACGAACACGATCATGTGCCGCCGCGCCAGCCGGGTAATGTTCTCCACCATAAGTTCCGCATTCACGGTGTCGGTGAAGTCGGTGAACACGATCACCATCGAGCGGCGTTGCAGGCGCTCCGCAAGCGCCGTGAGACCCAGCGTGTAGTTGCTCTCGTCAGTGGAGTAGTCAAGTTTGGCGGTCTGCGCCTGCAACAGAGCGAAGGCGCGCGTGCCGCTGGCGAAACCGGTCATCAAGTGCGGGCGCGAATCGAAACCGAAAAAGCTGACGCGGTCGCCGAGCTTCAGCGCCACGTAGGTCAGCATCAGCGCCGCGTTGACGCTCCAATCCACCCGCGCCGCCCCGGAAATTGGCTCGCACATGGCGCGTCCGGTATCGAGGGCGAAAACCAGCTGGTGATTGCGTTCGGCGCGCACCTCCTTCGCCAGCAGGCGCAGGTGCCGTGCCGATTGTTTCCACTCGACCAGCCGCGGGTCCATGCCTGGCTGAAACTCGGCAAGCGCATCGAACTCGGAGCCGTCGCCTCGATCGCGCAACGGTTTGATCCCGTGCGTCATGGTCCGCGAGAACAAGAGCGTGGCTTCGCGCTCCACCGCATCGAGATCGGGCGTCACTGCGACGCGCGTCTCCAGCGGCGCGATCAGCTGTCGCCAAGCAAGGCCAAGCGGCCCCATCCAGCGGCAATACAGGGTCTCTAAGCGGCCCTCGCCGCGCCGTAGCGGCGCGAGCGCCGCATGCGCGTCGCCACGGCCGCCGTCGAGTCTCACTTGCTGGGGCATGCGAGGCTGCTCGAGCACATGGTTGGTCTCGAGCGCCACCTCTGCACTCGCCGGTCCCGCGCCATCGCACTCGAACGCCAGGTGCGCGTCGATGGGGCCCGCCCCAATCGGCGCGATCGAGGGCGCCGCGACAGTGATGCGCATCCGCGCCGGCCGTGCGGCGAGCAAACCATCGATCGCCACCAGCGCGCACACCCCTAACGCCCAGGCCGCGCCAATCGGCCACAAATTGCCGGCGACTGTCACAGCGAGCAGCAGCGAAAGCGGCGCGCCGAGACAAGCCAGGATGATCGCGCGGCTGGTTGGCGAAATCATCGCGGCGCTTCGACCTGGTCGAGGATGGCGCGGATCGCGGTGTCGGTGGTGCGGCCTTCGATTTCCGCACCGGGCGACAGCAGCACGCGGTGCCGCAACGCTGGCAGCGCCAACGCCTTTACGTCGTCGGGAATGACGTAGTCGCGCCCATCGAGCGCCGCCCAAGCCCGCGTTGCCGAAGCCAGCATCGCAGCGCTGCGCGGCGAAGCGCCGAGTTCGAACGTCGCCCCTTCGCGTGTCGCTCGCACAATGCGAACGATGTAACTTACCACCTCGTCGGTCAGCCGCACCCCGCCGACCGCGGCGACAGCCGCTGCCAGCCCTGGTTCATTGATGACCTTGCGCAAGCCAAGAGCGGCCGGATCCTGCATCGCGAGTCGCGAACCATGCTCGCGTACGATGCGCATTTCCTCCTCCTGGGAGGGGTAGGCGAGGATGTGCTTGAACAGGAAGCGGTCGAGTTGAGCCTCCGGCAGCGGATAGGCGCCTTGCTGCTCGATGGGATTCTGCGTGGCGATGACGATGAATCGCGGGCTCAGCATGTGGCGCTTGCCGTCGAGTGTCACGCCGCGCTCCTGCATCGCCTCCAGCAGCGCCGCTTGCGTTTTCGGCGGCGTGCGATTGATTTCATCCGCCAGCAGCACGTCGCAGAAGATGGGACCCTTGGTCAGAGTGAAACTGTTGCTTTGGAAGTTGAACAGGTTGGAGCCGAGAATGTCGCCCGGCATCAGGTCGGGCGTGAACTGGATGCGGCCGAACTGCAGATCCAGTGTGTAGGAGAAGCACTGCGCCAGCAGCGTTTTCGCCGTGCCCGGCGCGCCCTCCAGCAGGACGTGCCCGCCCGCGAGCAGCGCCGTCAGCATCAGATTGACGCTGTCGGCTTGGCCAACGACGGCTTTGCCGATTTCGGAGCGAATGCCGTCGGCGAATTGCCGAACTTCAGCGAGTTGCACGGACGATCTCCTTCTTCCAGGCGTACAGCTTCCGCGCCGCCTCCAGCATTTGCTTGGATGAATTGGCCGATGCGGCGCCCGCGGCCAGCTCCGAATAGGTTGCGCTGGCGCCTTGAGCCGAGGCGATGCGATCGAGGGCGGCTGCGGTATCTCTTTCGTCCATTCGCGAAAGACCCAATCTTTCGCCGGTGAGTCCGGCTGTCAGGTGCGCATAGCCTGGTCCGAGGCGGCGCTCGCGTCGCGCCAGCCGAATGAGCGCCGCCGAGTTCTCGGCCAGTGCGGCTTTGCCCAGCGCTATCGCCCGCTTGGTGGGCGCGCTCGGCCCGAAGCGAAGCGCGGCGCGCCACGCGAGCAGCGTGCAAGCGATGACAAAACCGAGGGTGAATCCAAGGAACGGCGGCTGAAATGCAAGACGCAGAGCGCTGCGCCCTGCGCCCAGGCCGTTCAGCGTCACGTCGAACACGATAGGTTCATTGTCGCCGCGAATGAGGTTCAGCATGGCCATCGCCGCGCGCGCATTGCTCAAGTCGGCGATGCCTTGCGTGTTCAGGAAATCGGGGTCCGATAGAACATAGATGTTCGTCTGCCCCCCGTTGCGGACCACGCGGCCCAAAACGATGGCGCCTGGCGCATCGGTGACGACCGGGACAAGCGCCTCGCTATTGAGGGTTTGAAGCTGATCGATCGCGCCGGCTTGAATGGCGGTCTTGCCGGCGCCGATCAGCGACGGTCGTGCGACGCCGCTCGCACGCGTCACCTGAACGCCCGGCGCCAAGTCGGAGATCATGCGTGCCAGCAGTGCGGGCGCTGCCGGCTCGATGCGCGAGACCCAGCCGCGATGCGATTGATCCGGCGCCGTCAGCCATTTCGGCAGGATCACCAGCGTCGTCGCACCTGCCGTTTGCGTCAGCTCCGTCCAGCTCAGCGGCTGCTCCGGAGTGAGAATGACGAAGCTCTGTCGTCGCATGGCGTCGCCGGTGACGCGTCCGACCGTGACGCGGTCGCCCATCGTATTGAGCAGGCGCACCGCGCCGGCATAGCCCACGGCGGATTGCGAGAGCGCCTGCGCGCCCCCGTTCGAGCCGCTCGTCAACTCCGGCGCGAAGGCGGAGAGCAGGATGAAGGCTGCGAACGAAAACACACCGACCAGGAGGAGCCCGATCATCACCGCCGGCGAGAAGGCGCCGCCGGCGCGCTTGCGCCCGGCCGCGCTCACTGGCGCGTCCCCTGCAGCGCAAAATGCGCATAGGCGTCGCGGCATTCGCCGTACTGGGAGGCGGTCAGAGTCTCTCCCCCGAACAAGCTCCGCTCGACCGCCGCCGCAATGCTGGAGAACGTCGTCCTGCCCTGCGGCGACAAGCGATCGAGTCGCGCGATCTCACGGCTGGTCAGGGCCGGCCCGATGGCGATCTTCAGAACGTTCTCGAAATCCTCGATGCTGCGACGAAGCAGCACGCGCGCCGCCTCGCCATAGCGGCCCTCGGCGGCGAGGCGGTCAGCCTCCTCGAGCAAGGCCCGCGCGCGAACCGCTGTCGGCCGGTAATCGGGGGCGGGCGGCGCGGCGGTTTGCGGCGTCTCCGCCTGCGCCGGCATGCGGCGGCGGATTTCCGCGAACAATGCATAGGCAATAGTCAGAACAATGACCGCGACGCCGCCCCAGAACACATAAACCAGGAACGGTGAGATCGCGCGAATGAACTCAGCGAGCGGCTGCAGCCATTCCGGAGGGCGGGGCGGCGTAAATTCGCTGAAATGAAGTTGCAATTGCGGATCGTGCAGCATCGCGTCGTGCGCGGCGGTGAGCGGATCTCCAGCGCTTGCGGCGGCGGCGTCCTGAGCGTGCGGCTGACCTTGCATACTCCCCCGGAACGGCATCTTGACCCGGCTAGGGCCAGACGCAACTCCTCAACCTGCGGAAGCGCTGTCAAGCGCCAGCGAGGCCGCCGCGGATGCCCGCAACCGTCCCCTGGGGCGCGCGGGCGGTTCTATGGTTGCCGCTCTGGGGGCGCCTCAAGGCTCTTCGCGCGCTTCTTCAGGTGTTCCAGCTCCCACAAATCGTTGCGGCTGAAACCGAGTTTCGGGCCGATGGCCGCAAGCACACTCGGGCCGATCTTGTGTTCGAGCGATTCGAGACGGAGCACCTTCTCACGCTCCGCCGGCCCGACCGCGGCTTCCTCGCCTTCCTGAACCGCAAGCATGATTTCTTCGCCGCGCAACACGAGTTCGGTTTTGGTTTCGAGATACGCGAAAACATCGTTTGCAATGCCGGGACTGAAGCGATCCGAAATGCGCTTCAGCGCCTGGCCCATTTCGCTCTGCGCAAAATGCCCGCTGCGGATATCGTCCAGCATCGTCTTGTGGGCGTCGTGATCCGCCTTGATCCAGGCATGCGTCGCACGCTCGCTGCGGGAGAGGATGAAGAAGAGCGAGATCGGCACCAGCAGCAGCGTCAGCGCCATGGCCAATGTGGACTGGTCTCGAAAATGATTGAACACCGAATGCAGCACATAAGCGCCGGCCAGACCCGGCAAGAAGAGCAGCGGATTGAAGCGATAGCGCGCCGCGTCCGCCTGCACCTGCGTCTCGCTCATCTCATGCGACGCGGCTGCAAAGAGCGCGGTAGCGCCGCCATGCATGATTGCGGTTCCGAATCCGCGCACCAGCCAGGCGCTGAAATTAGCGTACGCCGCGCCGACGACGTCGGGATGGACGAGATAGACTGCGTTTTCCACCATGGAAAAGCCGGCGCCGATCGCGAAGCCGGCGATCGCGGCGTCGAGCTTGAATCCCAGGCGGTTCATGGCGAACATCGCAACGATGGGCACGGCCTTCAACGTCTCTTCCACGGCAGGAGCGATGTAGAGACTGTAGGGGTTGTCGCCGGGGATCGGAAAACCATGCGTAAGGTTCTCGACGCCGCCGTTAGCGTAGTAGCTCACGCCCGCAATGGCGCCGCCGATCAGAACCATGAGCGCAATCGTGCGCATGGTGATCAGGTTGAAGATGTCCAGCCGGTCGAACACCAGCAGCAGAACGAGAACCGGGGCCATCGCCGTGACCCCTTTTTCAATGAAGTCGAAATCCATCACATGATCTTCAGCGAGATGAGCGTTTCTCCGCCATGGTCTTCGCCCCCTTCGAAGCCCTCGGCGTAGCCAAACGATAGCACCATCGGCAGCCGGAGCGCAGCGGTGAAGTTCAAGTCGACCTGGAAACCCGCCGTTTCATAGGTTTGAGCGCTGCCGATGCTCGGCTCCGTCGTCAGCACGCCGGCGAACACCGCTGTGCGCGCGGAACTGAGGAAGAGGCTGGGCGTGCCGACATCGCGGAAGCGGATCGGCGGCAGGTTCACCTCGCCCACGGCGCGCACGAAGCGCCGGGCGCTGATCTCGTCGATGTTGAAGCCCGGGAAACTGTCGAACTCGCGATAGCGTTTCACTTCGCGGTCGTCGACGTAGTTGTTGCCGAACCCGCCCATGTAGAAGCTGCTGAGCGGATTGTTGCGGTTGCCTCCAGCAAGTCCCGCGGCGGTGTAGAGCCATACCGACGTGTTGTTCCAAGGCAACGGCACGCCGAAGTTCAAGCCGCCGCGCAAGCTGGGGAAGTAGTCGTGGTTGGCGTAGTCGACTTCGCCGTTGAGATTCCAGCTCCAGCCCTTTTCATGATCAACGGCGCCCAGCGAACGCGTTTCATTGGTGTAGTGGAGGCCGGCGTCGAGCGTGACCAGATTGTCGAAGCCGGTGCTGACGCCTTGCGCGCCCGGCAGCGTGTCGAGACCGCTATAGTAGTTGAAATTGGTTTCGAAATCCAACTGGCGCGGCACGTCGTAGATGAACGAATGATGATAGCCGATCGTGCCGGCATCGCCCGCACGAGATCGATAGGTCGGGCCGAAGATATCGTAGAAATCCGCGTCGTTGTGACGATACCGGAAGCGCCAACTCAGCGTGTGATAGGCGACATCGACGTGCCAGTTCTGGTCTCGGAAGCTTGAACTCGGATCGTAGGATACGGTCGCGGTCAGTTGGTTGAACTGCAGCGGATCTTCGAAGATGACGTGATAGCCCCCGGTCACCAGTCCGCGATAACCTTCGACCACAGGATACGCCGCGCCCAGACGCATCTCACGCTCAGGCACATAATGACTGCGGTCGATCACCATGCTGTCGAACGGCACGCGGCTGGGCGGACCGACGCCCCACGTGGTCACGATCGGGTGCTGTTGGGCGATTTGCGCCCCGAGGAAGTGGATCGCGCCTGCGTCCTGCAGCGGACGCGGCTGGATCACGCCGGGGCGGAAGCCTTGACCGGTGTATTCGTAAACCACCAGCGAACCGTCGGCGCGCGGGATCGGCCGGAAGAAGCCGGTCGATGCGTTGCTCACCAGTTCCGTCTGCTGGGTCGCAAGGTCGAAGCGGTAGATGTTCGAGACGCCGGTATAGTAGGCGCTGCCATAGAGCGAACGGTCGTCCGGGGAGAACACGAACCCTTCCGGGGTCGATTGGCCAAGCGAGAAGCTCGCGATCGGCTGCATGGGCGCATCGCCGCCGAGATCGGCGATGCGGAAGACTTGCACGGTCTGATGTCCGTTCGGTTCGCCGACCGACATCGAAAGCATCGAGCCGTCGTGCGAAACGTCAAGATCCAACGGCGTCGTGCCAAAGTCGAAAGTGTGGACCTGAGACCAATTAGTGTAGGGCGGCGGGATGCGCACCAGCGTCACGTAGCCGTTGAGGTGGCGGAAGCCCCAGAGCGAACGGTCGGCCGGATCGAACACGATGCCGCCGATGCGTGCGTCATGCAGTACTTCGTGCTGACGCCCGGTTGCCACATCGATCTGCATGATGTCGCGATAGGCGTAGTTGTCCGTCGTGTACCAGGCGGTGTTGCTCTCCGGATCGTAGGCTAGCGAGGTCACCTGATAGAGCATTGCGCCTTTGATGTCGGTCAGCCGGCGCACGTGACCGGTCCCCGGCGACAGCACGCCCACATGCGCGATCACGCCCGGATAGCGGAAGGCGCCGATGAGTTCGCCGGTGCGAGGATTGACGTAGGTGCGTGAGACCGAACCGAGCGCGCGCGGCGCCAGAGGCGTCGCCGTGGTTTCGGGATACGCGCGCACCGACGCCAGGTTCTGCTGCTGGAACGTGTGCTCCCAGGCGATCCACTCCTGCCATGCCTGACTCAGCGATTTGCCGAATACGCGCCGGAACTGGACCGAGTAATAGCCGGCGCTGCCCGGATCGCGGCGCAGCCACTGGATCACCCGCTCCGGCGAATAGGTGAGCGCGAGATACGAGAAGAAGCGCGTTCCGTAGAGATAATCGTTTACGCCGACCTGAAAGTCGGAATTGACGCCCGCCGATTCCAAGCCCACCGGCGAGTAAAAATAGGCGTTGTCGCGCACCATGGCGCGGAAGACCATTTCGTCGTAGCCGCCTTGGGCGCGTCCGAAGCCTCCGGCCATCCATGTTTCCATGAACACGGCGCTGCCCTCGAGATACCAGCGCGGCACGTTCACGCGCGGCGTCGCCAGGAAGTTGTAGAGCATCGATTCGGGATGCTCCTGCAGCGCCAGCGGCTTACCGAAGAAGGCATGGCGCCAGAACGCATCGGTGTCGTTCCAGACGTCCATGGTGGCGACGTGCGTGAGTTCGTGGTTGGAAAGCGTGAAGAAGCGCTCGCCGGCGCTGAAGGTCTCGTAGGTTTGGCTGAGCGGCGCGATGTCGATCAGCAGCGCATCGTTGGGCGAGGCGCGCGCGGCGGCATTGCCGTAGTCGGAGAAGTCTTTGAGCAGGAGCGTCGTGCGCTCCCACGGCCGCCAGCCGAACATATGCTGCTGAAAGGCGAGCGAGTTCTCCGCGGCGCGCCCAACGTAGGGGGTGAGATACGTTTCGGACGGATCGAAATAGAGAAGCCGCAGATCGTTGGTCTGGATCTGGCTAAGGTCGATGACCGGCACCGCATCTGGGGCCTGGCTGGGAAGGGGCGGTGTCGAAACCGGCGTCGAGGGCGGTGCAGGCGTGCCGGGCTGGGCAGGCGCGCTGGTCCCGTTGGGCCGGGTGGCGTCAGGCTGAGCCGTTTGCGCCAATGCCGGGCTGGCCAGAGCGAGGCCGATGAACGCCGCGCCGAACGCAAATTTCCGCATCTAACGCCCCCCGGCGTTTCAGCCGAACCGAGTCTGAGACGGCGGAATGGTCCGCCGTCTCAGCTCGGGATGCGAGTTAATTCGCCCGGACCGCCGCAGCGAAGCTCGGATTTTGAGCCATCGCGGCGAACGCCGGTTGGCTCGCCAGCGCCGCAAACGCCGGCTGCCGCGCCAGAGCGGTGAACGCTTCCGCGTTGCGCGCCAGCGCCTGGAAAGCCTGCGGGTTGCGGGCGAGAGCCGCGAACGCTTGCGGCGCCTGCGCCATCGCCGCAAAGGCTTGCGGGTTTTGCGCCAGCGCTTGCATCGCTTGCGCGCTCAGCCCTTGCGCGGCGCCTGCCTGGACTTGGAAGGCTTGGGCTTGCCCAGCGAGCGCTTGGAACGCCTGCGGGTTGCGGGCCAGAGCCTGGAACGCCTGCGCATTCGCGCCGAGCGCTTGGAACGCTTGCACGTTCGAGGCCAAGGCTTGGAACGCCTGAGCGTTCGCCGCCAGCGCCTGGAACGCCTGAGCGTTCGCCGCGAGCGCTTGGAACGCTTGCGCGTCCGCCGCCAGCGCGCTCATGGCTTGCGCATCGCCGGCCAGCGCTTGGAACGCTTGCGCATCGCGCGCCATGGCCACGTGGCCTTGGGCGCTCCGTGCGTCGGCTGCGAAAGCCTGCGGGTTACGGCCGTAGGCCGCGAAGGCTTGCGGATTGCGCGCCATCGCCGCGAACGCCTGCGGGTAGCGGGCCAGCGCCGCGAACGCTTGTGGGTGTTGGGCCATTGCCGCGAAAGCCTGCGGTTGCATCGCCAGCGCCTGGAATGCCTGAGCATTCGCCGCCAGAGCCTGGAACGCTTGCGCGTTCATGCCCTGCGCTATGCCGGCTTGCGCCGTCGCTGCATTGACGTTCGCCGCCAGCGCTTGGAACGCCTGCGGATTGCGCGCTAATGCTTGGAACGCTTGCGCATTCGCACCCAAAGCCTGGAAGGCCTGGGCGTTCGCCGCCAGCGCACTCATCGCTTGCGCGTCGTTCGCCAGCGCCTGGAATGCCTGCGCGTCGTGCGCCATTGCGACGTGGCCCTGCGGGCTGCGCGCATCCGCCGCGAACGCCTGCGGGTTAGACGCGTAGGCCGCGAACGCCTGCGGGTTGCGGGCCATCGCCTGGAAGGCCTGCGGATAGCGTGAGAACGCCGCGAACGCCTGCGGGTAGCGCGCCATGGCCGCAAACGCTTGCGCGTTCACCCCTTGGGCCGCCGCCGACTGCGCCGCAGCCGCTTGCACGCCGCTGGCCAAGGCTTGGAAGGCTTGTGGATTGCGAGCCAGCGCCGTGAAGGCTTGGGGGTCGCGCGCCATCGCCACCAGGGCTTGCGGGTTTTGCGCAAGCGCCGCGAAGCCCGCGTCGCGCGCCAGCGCGCGGAACGAGGCGTCGTGGATCATGGTTTCGAAGGCGTCGGTCTGCATCAGGAGCGGGACGGAATTGTCGCCGAGCGTGATGTCGCCGGCGCCGACTTGGGCAGACTGATAGCGCTCGGCCGGAGCAATCGTGCCCGCGGATTCGCCGATTGGCGGAAACACTCTGCCGATGCTGTAGGCGCCGACAGCCACAACCGCCAAACAGGCCGCGGCGACTCCCATTTTCGCGTTATTCGATAGCTTTGCAGCCATTGTTCATACCCTCCAAGCCCGGCGAATCGACCTTCGCCGGCTTCCATCCGCTCCCTGCCACATCAGCTTACTCCCTTATGGAGCGCTGACCACAGAATAGTGATCTCGAATGAGAGGCTTGAGCCGGGCCCGCCCGGCTGAAACTCCCATGCGAGATGCGCACTACGGTGCGCACCAGACTCCGTAGGCGCGTTTCGCGCGAAGAGATGTGACCTGGGTCTCTTGCCGGCTTGGCGGCCTTTTCAGCCTCGGTATGTCTCCGCCGGAGCAGGAGAGACGGCGCTCGGGAATCCCTCCTCGGTTGCAGGGTCGGGCTCGGCGCATCTTGAACGGGCCGTCCGCGCGTGGGATGGCTTCGGTTCTGTTTGGGCTCGGCGCCGGGGAGATCGCGGCCGCACGGCAAAAAGGGGATAGCGACCATGATTGCACGTTGGATGATCATCGGCTTTGTGCTCTGGCTGGCGGTGACGCTGGCGTTCCGGTTCGTGGAGCAGGGGGTCTTCACCCAAGGCGTCGCCGGCGTGCCGTTACTGCTGTTCGCCGTGCCAGTGGCGATGTTCATCGTCACCTTCGTTCTGCTGCGCCTGCTGAATGTCGATCCTGCCGACCGTGGCGAAGTGGCTTCGATCTTCGCCCTGCCGGGTCTGCTGGTTGGAATCTACGAGATCAACAGCTTCCACATTGTCTTCCCCAACCTCGATCCTTCGCTTTATGCGACCTTCGCAAGCCTCATGTACGCAAGCTATGCGGCGGCGATCCTGGCGGGCGTGATTTCCTCTCGGATGGGGCAGAAGAGCTGACGCGCCGCGCAACGCGGCGACTGTTTCTTCGGGCCGCGCAGCGATAGGCTGCGAGTCGGGGTCGCATCCGCGGCCCCGAAGCGGGATTGGCGTGTCGAACAGGACAACCACCGAAAGCGGCGAAGACCTGGCCCACGTGGAGGCAAGCCCGCGGCGGATGTCGCGCGTCTGGGCGCGGCAGACGGCGATCCTGGCTTGCGCGGCGGTGGTGATCTTCTGGGGCTTCTACACGCTCGACCATGTCGCCCAGTCGCTCAACGGTCGGCCAGGCGAAAATCCGCTCCAGCGCTATTTCAACTACGACGCCGGCAGCCTCGCCAACGCCATCGCTTCGCTCGCCGACGTCAACGCCGCCGTGTTCGGCATCGTCCTGACCGTCGTCAGCATCATCGTGCAGTTGACGGCCGATCGCTACACCGGCGTGGCGCGCATGTTCCTGCGCGACCGCATAAACATCCTGGTGCCGGCCTATTATGTCGTCGCCTGCGTCGTCAGCGTTTGGCTGTCGGCGTCGGTGCAGCCGCAATTCGTGCCGCACGCGACGGTGACGGCGGTGCTGTCCATCACCACTGGCGGCCTTGTCATCATGGCTCCGTATTTCGGCTACGTTTTCTGGTTTCTCGAACCGCGCCATATCATCGCCCGCATCCGCGAAGACGCAGTCGGACGCGCCGTCAGCGGCGCGTTGAAACACGATAAGGAGAATTGCTTCGCCGCCCAGGCGCAGACGCTCTTCGCTCTCGAAGAGCTCACCGACATCACCAACAATTCCGTCTCCGGCCGCGACAAGATCATCGCCAGCGAAGCCGTCGATGCGCTGAAGGATCTCGCGCTCGAATACCTGAAGGTCAAAGCGCGTGCGAGCGACGCCTGGTTCTCCATCGGCCCGCAGATAAGACTGAATCCCGACTTCGTCGCCATGGACCCGGAATCGCTTTCCGACCTCGAGCTGCGCCGCACCTGGGTCGAATGGAAGGTGATGCGCCAGTATCTGAGCATCTACAACGAAGCGCTCGGCTCCATGCGCGACATCAACTACCTGATCGCCATCGACACCCGCTATATCGGCGAATCCGCTGCGCGCGCCCGGGATGAGCAGCTCATCGAGCTCGTCTACCGCTTCATGAACTCCTACATCCGCGCGACGCTCAACGCCAAGGATGTGCGCACCGCCTACAACGTGCTCAACCAGTACCGGAAACTCATCGAATTCATGCTGCATCACGGCAATCATGAAGCCGCGCTCGATGGCGTGAAGCACATGAAGTACTATGGCC
>JAFEDV010000462.1 GCA_018241475.1 Pseudomonadota bacterium
CGAACGCCGTGTGCCTGCGCACGCTTGTCGAGGCCGATGGCGAACAGCGAATTGGCGCTCTTGGCGCGGCCATAGGCTTCCCACTTGTCGTACGGCGTAGTGTCGAAGTTCGGGTCTTCGAGATTAACCGGCGCGCGGCGATGGCCGATCGAGGAAAGCGACACCACGCGAGCACCCTTATTCATGGCGGGCCACAGCCGCGCGGTGAGCTGGAAGTGGCCGAGGTGGTTGGTCGCGAATTGCGCTTCGTAGCCGCGCGCGTCGCGCGTCAAGGGCGAGGCCATGATGGCGGCGTTGTTGATGAGGATGTCAAGCTTGCGGCCTGAGCGCAGGAAAGCGTTGGCGAAAGCGTCGATGGAAGCGGGATCGGCAAGATCGAGCGCTGCTTGCTCGACGTTGGCGATGCCAGCGAGTGCGGCTCTGGCCTTCTCCGGCGTGCGCGCCGGCACGATCACCGTGGCGCCGGCGCCGGCGAGCGCTTTGGTGGTTTCCAAGCCCAGGCCAGAATAGCCGCCGGTGACGATGGCGACTTTGCCCCTAAGATCGCGCCCTCCCAGCGCCTCGCGCGCTTCGGTGCGCATGCCGTAGCCCGAGGGCAGTGGCCTTTGCTCTGTCTGCATCGAGATGTCTCCTTGTGCGCCAAGTTTGAGCATTGGGCACACTCTCGCCACCGATTCCCGGATTGCGCGCAGCGCAAGTCCGGGATCCATACACGCTGTCGTCAAGAGTTGAGACTCAAATTTCGGCCAGAGGTGTTTATGGGTCCCGGGCTCGATGCTTCGCATCGCCCCGGGAATCGGTGAGCGATCTATGCTTTGACCGGTCGGATGCGCGACGCCGCTTGCTTCGCACGCGCACGCGCCTCATCTGTATCCGCGCCGCGCGCTAGCGCTACGCCCATGCGACGCTTTTTGAAGCTTTCGGGTTTGCCGAACAGGCGCACTTCGCTTTGCGGCACGGCGAGCGCTTCGGCGAGGCCGTCAAACGCAATGCCCTTTTCATCCATGCCGCCATAGATGACGGCGCTGGCGCCGGGCGCGCGGAGTGAGGTGTCGACAGGCAAGCCGAGGATGGCGCGGGCGTGCAGCGCGAACTCGCTCTGGTGCTGTGAAACCAGCGTAACGAGGCCGGTGTCATGCGGACGCGGGCTGACTTCGGAGAACCACACCTCGTCGGCTCTTACGAAGAGTTCGACGCCAAAGATGCCATAGCCGCCGAGTGCTGCGGTGACTTTGCCGGCGATATCGCGGGAACGCTCCAGAGCTTTTGCGTTCATGGCTTGCGGTTGCCAGCTTTCGACGTAGTCACCATCGACTTGGAGGTGGCCGATGGGCTCGCAAAAATGCGTGCCGGAGGCGGCGCGAACGGTGAGCAGCGTGATCTCAAAATCGAAATCGATCTGGCCTTCGACGATCAGCCGCGTGCTTTTCACGCGCCCGGCGCTCATGGCGTAGTCCCAGGCCTTGGCGATGTCGGCCTCCGATTTGAGCCGGCTTTGGCCCTTGCCGGAGGAGGACATCACTGGCTTCACGAAGCATGGGAAGCCGATGCGATCGATGGCGGCCTGCATTTCCTGTAGCGACGACGCGAAGGCGTACGGTGAAGTCGGCAGCTTCAGCTCCTGGGCGGCAAGCACGCGGATGCGCTCGCGGTTCATGGTGATGTGCGCGGCTTTCGCTGTCGGGATTACACGCGCGAGGCCCGCTTCTTCGATCGAGACAAGCTCATCGGTGGCGATGGCTTCGATCTCGGGCACGATGATGTGCGGGCGCTCATGTTCGACCAGCGCGCGCAGCGCCCTGGCGTCGGTCATGTCGATGACGTGGGCCCGGTGCGCGACGTGCGCGGCGGGCGGATTTTCGTAGCGGTCGACGACGATGGTCTCGGCGCCGAACCGCTGCAGCTCGATCACCACTTCCTTACCAAGCTCGCCGCCGCCCAGAAGCATGACTTTGAGGGCGGAAGGCGAAAGCGGCGTGCCGATGCGGGTCATGCGCCCCTGTTTAAGCACACAGTCATGGCAAGGCTAGCGCCACACCATGAGGCGGGGACCGCCGCCTTCCAGCCGGCATCTTTGTTGCAACCTTCGACACTGTTGCAGGTTTGAGCACCTGTGCCGGCTGGAAGCCGGCCGTCCGCTACTTCGTCAGCAGCGCTCTCACTGTCTTCCCCGCCGCCTCGATCGGATGCGCGGCCGCTGCTTCGCGCATTTTCTGCAAGTTCGGCGAGCCGGCGCGGTACTCGGCCATCCATTGTTGCGCGAACTTGCCACTCTGCACGTCGGCCATCGCCGCGCGCATGGCGTCCTTCACGTGTGCGTCGATGATGCGCGAGCCGGTGATGTATTCGCCGTATTCGGCGGTGTTGGAGATCGCCTCGTTCATGCCAGCGATGCCGCGCTCGTGGATGAGATCGCTCAGCAGTTTCACTTCGTGCAGGCAATCGAAATAGGCGAGCTCCGGCGGCCAGCCGGCTTCGACCTGCACCTCCCAGGCGGCGCGGATGAGATGCGAAAGCCCACCACAGAGCACGACCTGTTCGCCAAAGAGATCGCCTTCGGTTTCGAGCGCGAACGTCGAGGCGATCATGCCAGCGCGGCCGCAGCCGATGGCGGCGGCGTAGGAATAGGCGAGCGCTTCGGCGGCGCCATTGTCTTGCGCAACGGCGACTATCGCCGGCAAGCCGCCGCCCTTAATGAAGGCTTCCCGCAACGCCTTGCCCGGGCCCTTGGGCGCCACCATCACCACGTCGATGTCCGCCGCCGGTTTGATGAAGCCGTAGTGATAGGCGAAGCCATGCACGAACATCAGCGTTTGCCCGGCGCGGAGATGCGGAGCGATTTCGGCGGCGTAAAGATCGGGCATCGCCTCATCCGGCGCGCACATGACAAGGATATCGGCGGTTTGCGCGGCTTGCGTCACCGTGATCGGCGCGAAACCATCCGCCCTCGCCGCAATGGCGCGGTGGGCGGCTGCGTGCAGCGCAACACGCACCTCGACGCCGCTGTCGCGCAGGTTCAGCGCATGCGCGTGACCCTGGGCGCCATAACCGATGACGGCGACCTTCTGCGCTCGGATCAGCGCCCGGTCCGCGTCGGCTTCATAGAGGACGCGCATTGAGGGAACTCCGGCCAGTTTCGCCTTGCGTCTGTAACGAAGGCGATTAGCTTCCGCCACACAATCGGGGGGAGGTATCGATGCGTTATTCTACAATCTTCATTGTCGCCGGTCTGCTTTGTCTTCTGGTCGGCGAGGGCTTCGGCATCTGGATGTCGCAATCGCCAGACCGGTTTCCACTGCATCCGGCCCACGCGCACCTCAACCTAGCGGGTTGGGTCACGCTGGCGCTGTACGGGCTCATCCATCACGCCTTCCCCAATCTCGGCAAGGCCAGGCTTGCGCCGATACAATGCGCGCTGGCGATCTTCGGCGCGATTGTGATGCCGGTGGGCATCCTGATCGCCATCACCAGCGGCGAGCAGAACGTCACTTGGGCGATCGTCGGCTCGCTCGGCGTGCTGCTTGGAACGCTTCTGTTCGCGATTATGTTCACCGGCAAGGTGGCCATGAGCAAAGAGGTGAAATGACCAGCCCTGGCGAAGTGGTGCGCTTCTGGCGAGGCGCCGGAGCGAAAGCGTGGTTCGCCAAGGATGAAACGTTTGACGGCCGCTGCCGCGCCTTCGAGAAGGCGCACCATGCCGCCGCCCGGCGCGAGCTGGCGGCCTGGGAGAACGACGCCGAAGGCGCACTGGCGCTCGTGCTGCTGCTCGACCAGATTCCGCGCAACATCTACCGCAACTCGCCGCATGCGTTCGCGACGGACGCACTTGCGCAGGCCGTCGCGCAGCGCGCCATCGCGCACGGCTTCGATGCAGCGACGGAAGTGGAGTTGCGCGCTTTCCTTTATCTACCGCTGGAGCATGCTGAAGACCTGGTGTTGCAGGAGGATTGCCTTCGGCTGATGACCGCGCTTGGAAACGAGGAATACACCCGCTACGCCCGCCTGCATCGCGACATCATCGCTCGCTTCGGCCGCTTTCCACATCGCAACGCCATGCTGGGGCGTACGAGTACGACTGAGGAACTGGCCTATATCGCCGAGGGCGGTTTCGCCGGCTAGTTCACGCCGGCGTCAACGGCGTACTTCCAGTTCCCGTCGAGGTCTCGGGTCCAGATCGAGATATAGCGGCCGGTGGAGCGCGCACCATCGGGCGCGATGGTGGTGGCGTTGCCCCACGTCCAACCCATGTCTCCACGCTCGGATACGCGGCCGGCTTCAGGCGCCCATTCGATATGCTGGCCGGCGGGCCAGTTGGCGA
>JAFEDV010000463.1 GCA_018241475.1 Pseudomonadota bacterium
GTCGATTTCGTTCTGAAGGTCGCGCACAGCCTGCGGCATGCCAGCGCTCAAGCCGCCATAGTCCACCACGGTCTTGCTCACGCCGTTGCGCTCGAGCACGAGGGTATAGGTCGGCAAGTCGCTGACATTGGCGCGGTACTGGTCGCGCAGCGACCCGAAGTGCGCGGCGTCGAAGCGGCGCACTAGCTCCTGCACGGCAGCGGGGGACACCGTCGCGCGCTGTTCGCCGGTAACATTCACGAAGCTGCGTCCGACATAGGTGACCTGGCCGTCACCAGTGATGCTTACGGTGTAGGCGGGACAGAAACCGAAACAGACAGTGCGGGTAAGCGTGATGGTGAGCGGATCGCCGCCGGATGGGGCGGACGCGTCGATCGGAGCACACGCAGCCATTGCGAAAGCGCCGAAAAGACCGAGCAGCGCATGCGCCAGGTTCATCGCACTATCCCTTCTTCAACATGGCTTCGCGCGCGGCGATCCATTTCTCATCGCGACGATCGATCAGAAACCCTGGGTACCGCGCTTCCAAGGTCTCGCCCAGCTCGGCGGCAATCCTGAAGCTGGATTTCTTGTCATCCATGCGACCGATGGCCAGCTGGCGCAGCATCTGCGCGCGCCGGCGCGGATCAATGGCGTTTTGCACTTCTGAAACCAGCAGACGCCGACACTTGATGATGAAACGCGCGGCCTCCTCGTCGGGTTCGCCCTCGGCTGCGAGGCGCGCGATTTGGGCGCTCGCAAACACGACCGCATCGAGAATGGGCGGGCGGAAGCCTTGGAACGCGCCTTCCTTCTCCTGCCCGTGCTCGCTTGGCGCCTCGTTCGGAAAGAAGAGACGACCGCGGTCCGCGGACGAGGAAAGCTTCTGGCAGGTGTCGAAAGACAGGCGCTTGAATTCGTCCGGAGCGTAAACCGAGCCGCGGCCGCGCGCCAGAAAGGCGCCCTGCGAGACCAGGTCGATCGCCTCGTGCGCCCAGGACAGCACTTCGGCGTCCATCTGCGCTTTCAAGCTTTCGAACTGGAGCGCGGTCTGCCGTCTCACGACGATCCAGTTCAGCACCAGCGACGCCAACGCCAAGGCCGCCGAAATCGTCGCCACCCACTCGTTCACACCCCAGTTCATGCATCCCTCCTAGCTGCTGCGCTGCAACAGCGGAAGCCGAAGCGGCTGATCGCGAAGCGAAATCTGGAGATTCCGACGGCGCGAGGGTCGTGACCGCGGTCTCTCACGCAATCGTGCGCGCCATCGGCCCATGTTTGGTCGTAACAACTGTGCGCTCTGCAAGGGAGGGACGCATGCATCCGGGCAAACTCTTGATCGGCGCCGCGTTGGTTTGTGCGCTGTGCGTTGCGCCAGCCGCGTTCGCGAGCGGCGCAGGCGGCGGAGGCATGAGCGGCGGCGGCATGAGTGCAATGCCGAACGGCGGCGACCGGGATCCGGCGGTGGCCTACCAGGCTGGCGTGGCCGCGCTCCAGGCCCACAACTACACCGAGGCCATCCGAGAATTCCGGATCGTGCAGCACGCAACGCCCCACAACGGCGCCGTGAACTACGCGCTCGGCCTCTCTTATCTGGGCGCCAATGACAAGAACAACGCAAGAGATGCACTGCGCCGTTCGGTGCAGGACCATGACGCGCCGGTTGGCGCGCATTTGCAGCTGGCGCTCGTCTCGCTCGATCTCGGCGACCGCAACGCGGCGGTCGAGCAGCAAAGTTGGGCTCAGACCGCGCTCAACGGCTGCGATGCCGCCTGCGGCGATCAGCGTCGCGGACAGCTGCAAGCCGCCTACGACCAGATCACGCAGGCGCTCAATCCGCCGACGCCGGCCGCGACGCCCAACGCAACCACGCCGTCCACGACAACCAATCCGGCCACCACCGGCTGGAATTTCCCCAGCGTGGCGGACGGGCGCCGTTCTTTCGCCGAAGCCGTCGGCCTGCTCAATCAAGAACGCTATGAGCAGGCGCTCGTCGCGCTCGAGCATGCGCAAGCGGCCGTCGGCCCGCACCCGGACATCCTGACATATATGGGCTTCGCCAGCCGCAAGCTCGGCCGCTACGATCAGTCCTACGCCTATTATCGCCAGGCGCTCGGCATCGATCCGAACAATCTGGGCGTGAACGAATACCTGGGGGAACTTTATCTGCAACTCGGCGACATGCCGCGGGCGCGTCAGCAGCTCGCGCGGCTCGATGCGCTTTGTGCCTATGGCTGCGCGCAGCGCGAAGAACTGGCGCATTGGATCCAACTGGCGAGCAATTGAAGGCCGCTCTCGCTGCGCTCCTGCTCGCCGCGGCGGCGCCAAGCGCAGCCCCTCACGTGCTGCGCGCGCAGGCTTGGACCGCGAGCGATCCGGCGCTCGCGCACGCACTCACTCATGCGCCGCGCGAGTGCGTCGGACCGCTCAGCCAGCCCGCAGAAGCGGGCCGGGCCCTCTTCCGTAGTCCCGGGCTACTCGGCGGCCCGGCCGCGCGGCTCGGGCTCTCCTGTAACGCCTGCCATTCAAACGGGCGTGTCAATGCCGCCTTCTTCCTACCGGAACTCACCAATCGCGCCGGCGCTGCCGACGTGACCTCCGAGTGGGCGAGCAAGGTGCGCGGCGACGGCGTGATGAACCCGCGCCCCATTCCCGATCTGGCCGGCGTCGGCTTGCGGCCCACGCACGGACGGCTCGCCGATCCATCGCTCGAACACTTCGTCCACGGCGTGATCGAAGAGGAGTTTCAGGGCCAACCGCCATCGCCGGAAGGCTTCGACGATCTGATGGCGTACCTGCGCGCCCTTGACGCGAACTGTGCGGGCGAAGTGAGTATTGGGCTGACCGACGCGGCTGACGACGTCCGCCGTGCGATCGCTGCAGCGCAACGCGCCGATGCGCCGACCGCCAGCGCGCTAATGTTGGCCGCGCAGGACGCGGTCGGGCGCCTTGTGGAGCGGCTTCCTGAGACGCGGTTCGGGGGCGCGCGCATGGCGCTCGAGACATTGGCGCGCGAACTGGGCGCAATGCGCTATTCCGCCGACGTTCACGCGGCGCTTGACACCGGCGTCGCCGGCTGGTCTGCGCGCTTCGACGCCATCGTGGCGGCAATCGCACCGCGCGAACGGCAGACGTATTTTGACGAAGCGACATTGCGCGCCGCGCTCAACCGACGCTCGTGAGCGCAAATCGCGCCGTCTCGATCCGCGTCTTGATGTCCGCCGCCGAAATGGGGGTCCAATCGGACATCTGGTTGGCCATCCAGGTGAACTGGCGCTTGGCGTAGTGGCGGGTATCGCGCTTGCCGATATCGGCGGCCGCCGCCAGTGTCATCTCACCGCGCAAATGCGCCATCAAAGCCGGAGCGCCGTGCGCCTTCATGGCGGGCATTGACGGATCGAGACGGCGCGCGGCGAAAGTGCGCACTTCATCAAGGACCCCGTTCGCCAGCATCGCTTCGAAGCGCGCGTCGATGGCGGCGTAAAGGTCGGATCGATCGGGCATAAGCTTCACGCCCGCCCATTCGCCGGCGGCGAGCGCAGGTTTTGTGTCCGCCCGCAGGGTGGTGATGCTGTCGCCCGTCGTCTCCCAAACCTCCAATGCGCGCAGGATGCGCGGCGCATCGTTCGGTTCAAGGCGCTCGGCGGTTCGCGGATCGCGGCGGGCGAGTTCCGCATGCAGCGCCGGCGCGCCTTCGACAGCGGCGCGCGCGCGCAGGCGCTCACGCACTTCTGGGTCGGCCGCAGGAATGTCGGCCAATCCTTGCGTTAGCGCCTTGAAATAGAGGCCCGTGCCGCCGACCAGGATCGGCGTCCTACCGCGCCCGCGGATGTCGCGAACGGCGGCGAGCGCGTCGTTTAGCCAGCGGCCGGTGGAATAGAGTTCGTCCGCGTCCACGGAACCATAGAGGTGGTGCGGCGCGCGCGCCTCATCTTCGTGCGTTGGCCGCGCCGTCAGAACGCGGAAATCGCGATAGACCTGCATGCTGTCGGCGTTGACGATTTCGCCGCCGATGCGGTCCGCCAGCGCCAGCGCCAGTGCGGACTTTCCGCTTGCGGTGGGTCCCATGATCAAAAGCGCAGGCATTTGAACCGCTCTAGCGTGCGCCAGAAGCTGGCGCAAAGGCCGAGACTCTTGCAGAAAGCGCCGGTGACCGCCCACGCCCTCGTTTTTGTCGCGCCGCCCCAGGATAAGCCGGCCTATCGCGAAGCGCTGCTCATGCTCGGGCGCGTGGCGCTCTCACGCAAATTGCCGCCGCCCGATGTGCTCTCCGGCTGGGAGAGTGCGCAATGGATTTATGAAAATATCGATGGCGACTTGCGCCAGGAGGCCGCCGCCGCGGTGGCGGAATTGCCGGTCGATTGGGCGCTTGTGCCTATGGCGCGACGTAAGAAGCGCCTGCTGGTCGCTGACATGGATTCGACCATCATCAATGTGGAGTGTCTCGACGAGCTTGCCGACTTCGCCGGCATCAAGCCGGAGATCGCCGCGATCACCGAACGCGCCATGCGCGGCGAGTTGGCGTTCGAACCGGCTCTGCTCGAGCGCGTGGCGAGGTTGAAAGGGTTGCCGATCGAAGACTTGCAACGCTGCTACGACGAGCGCGTGCGGCTCAATCCGGGCGCGCGCACGCTGGTGCAAACCATGCGCGCGGGCGGCGCGCGCTGCGTGCTGGTGTCGGGCGGGTTTTCGTTCTTTACCTCGCGGGTCGCCGAATTGGCCGGGTTTGACGAACAGCGCGCCAACGTCCTGCTCGACGATGGCAAGGCGCTGACCGGCGAGGTTCAGCGTCCCGTCCTGGGGCGCGAAGCGAAACTGGAAACACTGCGGCGCGAGGCGATCGCGCTTGGCATTGGCGCTGAGGAGAGTATGGCGATCGGCGACGGGGCCAATGATCTCGATATGATAAGGGTCGCCGGCCTCGGGATCGCTTATCGCGCCAAGCCGATCGTGGCGGCCGAAGCGCACGCGCGCATCGAGCACACGTCGCTCGAAAGCGCGCTCTTCTTTCAGGGCTATCGCCGCAGCGAGTTTGTCCAGTGACACTACCACGCGCGCCAAGGGCTGTCGTCTTTGATCTCGACGGCACCTTGATCGATTCCGAGGCGCTGGTGCGCGAGGCCTATTTCGCGATCAGTCGCCAGTTCGGCGCTTCCATGAGCGACGCGCAGTTTCTCTCACTCATCGGCCTCAATCGCGACGACAACGACATCCTGTTGCGCAGCTATTGGGGCTCCAATTTTCCCCTGGAGGACTTTCACGCCGCCAATCGCGCATTCCTGCTGGAGCGCGTGGCGCCGCTGAAGCCCGGCGCACTTGAATTGTTGGATGCGCTGGATGATCTAGAGACGCCCTATGCCTTGGCCACTTCTTCAGGCCCGCCGTGGGTGGAGCGGCATTTCAGCGCCTACAGCCTGGCGCACCGCTTCAAGGCGGTGATCACGCGCACCGATTGCGTCAACGGCAAGCCGCACCCTGAACCCTATATCAAAGCCAGCGCCGCACTCGGCGCCGATCCCGCGGATGTGCTGGCGCTTGAGGATTCGCACGCCGGCGTCCGCTCTGCGCATGCGGCGGGCTGCATGACGATCATGATACCGGACTTGCTGGCGCCCAACGATGAAATGCATGCAACGGCGTTGCGCGTCGTCGACAGCCTGCACGACGTGCGCGCGCTGCTGGTTAGCCGTGCGCCAGCAAGCGCCGATAGGTGATTAAGTTGGCGCGATTGACGCGTACGACAACGGACTGCTCGCCGATCTGGGCGCGTCCGGCGATCGCACGCGCGGCATTGAGCGTTTCCACCCGCTGAAAGGCGATTTGCTCGATCACGTCGCCGGGGCGCAGCACGCCGTCATTGGCGCCGCCAATGTCGGCGCCGACGACGACGAGACCGCGCACGTTCGGGTCGATCTGAAACTCCTCGCGCAGACCCGCATCGAGTTCGCTCACCGAAACGCCGAAGATGCGGCCGCCACGCGGACCTCCATCGCTGCGCGGGGTGAGACCGCCTTCGTCGTCGTTGGATGCGCGTGTCTGCGCTGTGCTTTCCTGAAGCCTCTGTATCGTCGCGCCGATGGTGAGGCGGCGGCCTTCGCGGACGATGTCGATCGGAACTGATGCGCCGATCTCAGCGTCGCCGATCATGCGCGTCAGCGTACGGCTGTTTGGAACCGTGTGGCCGCCGAAACGCAGCACGACATCGCCTGAACGCAAACCGGCCGCGCTTGCAGGGCCATTTGGAGTGACGCGAGTGATGAGCGCGCCCGGCTGATCGCCATTGTCGCCGCCGACATCGGCGAGGCGCACGCCCAGCCAGCCGCGGCGGGTTTCGCCGTAGCGCAGGATCTGCGCCACCACCGGCTGCACGATCGACGTCGGCGTCGCAAAACCGATGCCCACCGAGCCGCCGCTCGGCGACAGGATGGCGGTGTTCATGCCGATAACATCGCCGTTCACGTTGAACAGCGGGCCGCCGGAATTGCCGCGATTGATGGCCGCGTCGGTCTGGATGAAGTCGTCATAGCGGCCGGCGTCGAGATTGCGGTTGCGCGCCGATACCACTCCAACCGAGAGCGAGCCGCCAAGGCCGAAGGGGTTGCCGATGGCGAGCACCAGATCGCCGACGCGGGCGGTGTCGCTGTCGCCGAAACGCACGAACGGCAGCGGCGCGCGGGGACGCACGCGCAGCACCGCGATGTCGGTCGCTGGATCGCGGCCGACGACAGTGGCCGGATAGTGCTGGTTGTTCTGCAGGATGACTTCGATGGCGTCGGCTTCGGAGATGACGTGATTGTTGGTCACAATCACCCCGTCGGCGGAGATGATAAAGCCGGACCCGAGTGAGGTGACCTGCGAGTTTTCGGCGAGTCCCCGGTTAAACCGCTCGAGCGGGGAGCCGGGCGGGAAACGCGGGGTCTCAGCGCCCGACTCCACCCGTTGAGTGGTGGCGATGTTCACCACCGCCGGCGTCAGCCGCTCCGCGAGGTCTGCGAACCCTTCCATCGGCAAGCGGGACTGCGCCACAACAGGCGACGCAAACGCCATCAACGACAAGGCGGTCAAAAGCGGCCGAAAGTGCATGAGATCGGTGTGCTCCCGCTGCGGACCCTAGCGTGGACCAGGGGCGGTTCAACGGCGGAACGCCGTTGGCTCGGAATTTCTTGGGGACGCTTGTCTCGTTCCACGAGAGGCCGATATGTCAAACCGATGCCGGACTTGTCATGAGCGCGCGCCCCACCCTGAAAGAAAAAATAGCCGAGCGGCTCGACGCTATCGCCGATCCGGCGAGCGGCGAGGGATTGATGCGCGCCGGGCGCGTGACCGGGCTTGAAGCGCGCGACGACGGGGCCGTCTCTTTCACCATCGAGGCCCCGGCCGATGACGTGCAACGCTATGTGCCGCTGCGCGACCGCGCCGAGGCGGAAGCACGCGCTGTGGCTGGCGTGAAGAGCGTGATCGCGGTGCTAACAGCGCACGAGGCGAAGCCGCCCAAGGCCGGCGGCATCGCGTCCGTGACGCAGGTGATTGCCGTGGCGAGCGCCAAGGGCGGCGTCGGCAAGTCCACGGTAGCGGTGAACCTGGCATGTGCGTTTGCATCGCTCGGATTGAGGGTGGGGCTGCTCGACCTCGACGTCTACGGTCCTTCCGCGCCAACCCTTCTCGGCATCGCCGGCCGCAAGCCCACGCCCGGGCCGGACAAGACCATTCAGCCGATCGACGCATTCGGGCTGAAGACGATGTCGATCGGCTATCTGGTCGATCCTTCGTCGCCGATGATTTGGCGCGGGGCGATGGCGACCAGCGCCGTGCGGCAGATGATCGACGACGTCGTTTGGGGCGATCTCGATGTCCTGCTGCTCGATCTGCCGCCTGGGACCGGCGATGTGCAGCTGACGCTGCTGCAGCGGGTTCCGCTGGCGGGTGCGGTGATCGTCTCGACGCCGCAGGAAATGGCGCTGGCGGACGTGCGGCGCGGCCTGGCGATGTTCGAGAAGACCCGCGCGCCCATTCTCGGCATCATCGAGAACATGGCCTATTTCGAATCGCCTGATGGCGCGCGCTCCTACATCTTCGGCGCAGGCGGCGCGCGACGCACGGCGGCGCAGGCGGGCGCGCCGTTCCTCGGCGAAATCCCTATCGACGTGGCGCTGCGCGAGAGTTGCGACGCCGGCGCCCCCTTGGTTGCGACGAAGCCTGCGCATCCGATTTCGAAGCGCTTCGGCGAAATCGCCGAAGCGGCGCGGGGAAACATCGCCCGCTTGAACAAGCCCGCACCGGTGATCAAGGTGGTGTGAGCCAGACCCCGGGGTTTCATGCACGCCACACGCCGCGCCTTGCTTGCCGCCGCCGCTGCGGCGCCTCTGGCCGCTTGTTCGCGACGGCGCGCCATCGTCGTAGGCGCCGGCGTGTTCGGCGCCTGGACCGCCACGCATCTGCAACGCCGAGGCTGGGACGTCCTGCTTGTTGATCAGATGGGGCCGGCGAACGCCCGCGCCTCCTCCGGCGGCGAAAGCCGGATGACGCGCGGCACGTACGGGCGCGATGAGATCTATACGCGCATGGCGCTGGCCTCGCTCGACGAGTGGAAACGGCTGTCGCAACGCGCATCGCTGCCGCTCTTCCACAATATCGGCGTGCTGTTTTGCTTCGGCGAGATGATCGATTACGCGCGCCAGTCGATCGAGACGCATCGCCGGCTCAATCTGCCGCTCGAGCAGCTCGACGTCGCGCAGTTGCGCCGGCGTTGGCCGCAGATGAGCACTGACGGCATCGGCTATCGGACTTTTCGAGCCGGAGTTCGGCGCGCTGATGGCGCGGCGGGCGGTGCAGGAAGTGGTGGCGCGCTTCGTCGCCGGGGGCGGCGAATATCGCCACATGCATGCCGCGCCGGGCGCGGAGCCCGGAGTTGTCACGCTGAATGGCGAACGGCGGGTGGCGTCGGCCATCGTCTACGCCTGCGGGCCGTGGCTGCCGAAAGTGTTTCCGGACGTGCTGGGCGGTCGCATCTTCGTCACGCGCCAGGAGGTCGCCTTCATCGCGCCGCCCGATGGCGACGACAGCTTCGACGAAGCGCGCCTGCCGGGATGGGCGGATTTCAACGGCGGCGACCTCTATTACGGTTTTCCGAATCTCGAGAGCCGCGGCTTCAAGATCGCCCGCGACACCCATGGCGCCGCCTTCGATCCCGACACCGGCGATCGACGCGTCACCGAGGCTGGCGCGCAACTGCTGAGTGCGTTTGCGGCGCACCGCTTTCCCGCACTTGCGGGCCGACCGTTCACCGAATTCCGCGTCTGCCAATACGAGAACAGCTCGAACGGCGATTTCCTGATCGATCGTCATCCGACGATGCAAGGCGTCTACCTGCTCGGCGGCGGCTCCGGCCACGGCTTCAAGCACGGGCCTGAGGTCGGACGCATGATGGCTGAGCTCGTGAACGACGGCCGCGCCCCAGATCCGCGCTTCTCGCTCGCCACCAAGCAGACCGTGCAAGCGCGTTCGGTGCTCTAAGCTTGTTCAGTCCCCATCACCACATGCCGTCCCTCGGGACCTAGATTGATGAGCACCGCAATCGCGATCGCGGCGCAAACGGCCGCAAGCGCCAGCGCTTGCCCGTACTGCCAGTGATGATGCTCGACCAGAAACGTCTGGCCATACGGCACGCCGGCGCTCAATAGGTTGCCCACCTGGTAGGTGAAGCCTGGAAATGTGGCGCGCAGTTCGCCGGGCGAAATCTCGTTCAGATGCGCCGGCACCACGCCCCAGGCGCCCTGCACGCAGAACTGCAGCGCGAACACCGCGGCGCCGAACATGACCGGCGTCGTCGAATAGAACGCCCACATCGGAATCATCGGCAGCGCCAAGAGTGCGCCGATGGTGATCATGCGGCGGCGGCCGATGCTCTGCGACAGCGTTCCGGAAGTGATGCCGCCTACGATGGCGCCCAGCGAGCCGAAGGCGATGATCGTGCTGGCGGTCGAGGCGTTGAAGCCCTGCTGGATGCGCAGGAAATTCGAGTAGAAGTCCTGGGTGCCGTGGCTCAGCGCATTGAAGCCGGCCATCATGATCATGGCGAAGAGCGCCAGGCCGAAATGCTTTCGTCCGAACGCCAAGGCGGCGATGGCGATACCGGCGACGGTGGCGGCGATGGACACGAGCGGCGGCACCGCGAGCCAATTGAGCGCCGAGGTGAAGAGCGAGAGCTGACCGACAATGGCAAGGCCGATGCCGATAAGGCCCGCGGCCAGCGCCGACGAGCGCAGCGCCGCGGCTTGGGTTTGACCAGGCTTCCAGTTCGGCGATTCCGGCACGCCCATGCGGATGAACAGGACGAGCAGCGCCGGCGCCGCGCTCAGCATCATCAGGAAGCGCCAGCCGTGGTCCTGCAGCAGGAGCGCCGCGGCGCCGGCGGCGATCAGGCCGCCTGTGGGATAGCCAGTTTGCAGCAACCCGGAGACGATGCCGCGCGATTCCGGGCGCATGTGCTCCATGGCGAGCGAGGAGCCGACGCCCCATTCGCCGCCCATGGCTACGCCGAAGAGACAACGCAGAATGAGGAAAGTCATGTAGTCGGGCGCGAAGGCCGACGCAAAAGCCAGCGCCGAGTAGCTCAGCACGTTGAGCATCAGGATCGGGCGGCGCCCGAAGCGGTCGGCGAGACGGCCGAAGATGAAGGCGCCGACCGGGCGGAGCGCCAGTGTTGCGGTGATGACGAGGCCGAGTGCTGTGGCGGGGACGTGGAATTCGTCAGCGACGTCCTTGGTGATCAGCGTCAGCATCAGGAAGTCGAACGCATCGAGCGTCCAGCCGAGATAAGCGGCGATGACCACGTTTCTCTGCGTCGCGGTCCAGCCGCGCAGCGCGTCTAGGATCATGGTGAGCCTCCCCTCCCACGCCGCCTAAACGATTTGCGGACGCATTGCCACCGCACGCATGGTTCTTGGACCGCCGGCGTCCTCGCCGGCGGTGGTTGAAGCTGAAGGAAAACCGCCGGCGGGGACGCCGGCGGTCCGCGGTCGTTAGGTCCGTATCAGAAAGCGGCGCGTGTGAGGTTGTTGCAAGAGAGTGCCGGCTGGAAGCCGGCGGTCCGCAGCGGCGATGGCGGCTCTCTAACGTTTTGACATTCGAAGGCGGGCCGAAGACCACCGCCAGTCTGGCGGACATTCAACAAGGCCAGCCGTCACGGGATTGTTCTCGACATAGAAGATTGTGCCATTGAGGTGATCGTCGTCTCGCATGAATCGGTCGAAATACTCGCGCATCCAGAGCGGCCCCTTGCGACCAAGTAGTCGATTCACTTCGTTCGCGGTAAACGATTTCCAACTATGCGCGACATTGGCGAGTGGCCAGCCGTCCATCTGCTCGACGATGGCATGCACGTGGTTGGACATCACGCACCACGCCAGCATGCGATAGCGTTCGCCATCGAAATGCAACAACGCTTTCTCGACGATTTCAGCCGCTTCAGGTGTCTCAAAGAAGTGCTGGCCGAAATTTGCTTCTATGCCGTCCGTCGCGCCAATCGTTGACATGACGATGTGTTGGACGACGCCTGCGCCATCGCAATGCGGAATGTAGCCGCGTGAACGCCAGCCAGCGTGTTGCATGCGGTCTTCTAGCAGAATGGAACAGGGAGTCTAAACAGCGGAGCGCCGGCTTCCAGCCGGCATAGGGTGTTTCAGCTACAACCACTCTTTCAGGACCAGGCAAAGTGCCGGCTGGAAGCCGGCGGTCCGCTGCGGCAGCATTTTTCAATCCCTTTACCGTTGGGAGGTCGGTCAGAGAAATCTACCGATACTTGCCACCAAGTATGTCATCTCGCAGCGCTTCGACCTGCCCCACTACCTCGTCGTTCTGTTTGCGCTGAGCCTCGTGCGAGAGAAAGGCGAGCCGAACGGCGTGGGCGCTGTCAATCTGATCTTGGCCGAGCGCAATATTGGTTGTCGCAGTCCATATGACCCATGCGATTGCCAGCGCTGCCAGTCCGAACGACGGCCACACCCAAATTGCCGCTAACAAACCAATACCAATGATACGGCCACGAAGCACCTTCGCGGCCTGTCTCCTGCGTATCGGGTTGCAAAGTTCGGCAATCTGCTCTTGGACCCATTGCGGATCGGCGTTCAGTACAGCAGCGCCGTGATCATGTTTCACCGACATAGGCACCTTTCCCGCCAAAAGTGCCAGACATCTGTGGTCATAGCTCGACGACTCGTCGTTCCACACCGACCCTAACCCAATCAAGCCAACTCAAACTTAATCGGCAAGCTCTTCAGCCCGTTGACGAAGAAGCTTTCGCTCATGCGCGGGTCGCCGTCGAGGCGGACGCTCTTGAGTCTTGGCAGCAGCTCTTCATAGAGGATGCGCATTTCCATGCGCGCTAAGTGCTGCCCCAAGCAGAGGTGGGCGCCCATGCCGAACGCGAGCTGGCGGTTGGGCGTGCGGTCGATGTCGAACGCATCGGCGTTCGGGAACACCTCTTCATCGCGATTGCCGGAGGCGTAGCAAAGCATAAGCCAATCGCCTTCTTTGATCTTGCGCCCGCGCAACTCAGTGTCGGCGCTGGCCGAGCGCATGAAGGTCTTCACCGGCGTCGTCCAGCGGATCGCTTCTTCGATCAGATTGGGAATGAGCGCCGGTTCGGCGCGCACCCGCTCGAGCAAGCCCGGAACCGTGGCGAGCGCCCACATGGCGCCGGCGGTGGAGGAGGAGGTGGTGTCGTGGCCGGCTGTGGCGATGATCGTGTAATAGCCGGTGGCTTCGAAGGGCGGCATCGGTTGGCCGTCGATCTCGGCGTTGGCGATGAGGGTGGCGAGATCGTCGCGCGGGTTGGCGCGGCGATCGGCGCTGATCTTGCCGAAATAGTCCGAGAAGTCATTGACCACGGCGATGAGGATTTGCGCGAATTGCTCGTCGCTGAGCGCGTCCTGGAAGCGCTTGGTCTCGGGATCGCTGGCGCCGAACAGCTCCTGGGTGAGGCGCAACATGCGCGGAAAATCTTCCGGCGGCACGCCCAGGATGTTCATCACCACTTTCAGCGGATAATGCAGCGCTGCGTCCTTCACGAAATCGCAACGGCCCGGCAGCCTGATGAAATTGGCGACCGCCTCCTGCGCCAGCGCGCGGATGTCGGCTTCGCGCTTCTTGACGCTCTGCGGCATGAACCACGCCTGCGTCAGCGCGCGGTACTTCATGTGATCCGGCTCGTCCATCTGCACCAGCGATCGCACCAGGTGCGGCGTGCCGGTGACGGCGCGAGCGCGCGCATCGCCAGCCTTGCTTGTCAGAGTCGTCGCCCGCACGGCGCTGGGGAACAGAGCGTTGTTGCGGCTGATCTCGAGAATGTCGGCGTGCTTGGTGACCACCCAGAACGGTTCGTAGCCTTCGGGTTCAGCGACGCCGAGCGGATTGTTGGCGCGCAACCAGCGATACGCGTCGTAGATTTCGTCGCCCGCATAGGCAGCGGGGCTGACCAAGGTCTCGGCGATATGGTTTGGGATGCTGGTGTCCGACATGCCGCCTCCGCGCGCGGCGTCACTTGAGCCGAGCGCGGAGGACTTGGCAACAGCGTGACGCGCCGGAAGCGGCGCTTGCAGGCTGCGACGGCCTTCTTCTGATTGCTTGAATAGCTGGACTTGTCACCACGTGG
>JAFEDV010000464.1 GCA_018241475.1 Pseudomonadota bacterium
GCATGCTGCTGTGGCGCGGCGAACGAAGCGAAGCCCAGCGCCTGCTTCCGCATCTGGGCCCCGCCGACCGCGCGCTCGCCAACGCCCGTATTGCGCTGCAAATCCGCCAGCGCCGCCACCTGCAGCGCACCCTCGACGCGGTTCCGTCCTCGCGCGCCGACGACCCCGGGCTTCTCTACGATCGCACTCAATATCGCCGCCGCGCCGGCAGTCCCGAAGACGCAATGACGCTCGCCGCGCGCATCGACGCCAACGATGCGCCGCTCTTTGCCCGCGACGCCATCTATCGCGAGCGCCGGCTTTACGTTCCCCGCGCGCTGCGCTCAGGCCAACCGCGGCTCGCCTACAACCTGATTTCCAACAGCGGCCTGCGCTCGGGCGAATCCTTCGCCGATTCCGAATTCATGTCCGGCTGGCTCGACCTGCGCTTTCTGCATCAGCCGCAGCAGGCGCTCGATCATTTCACACGCATGAGCGAAAATGTGTCGGCGCCAGTGAGCCGCTCGCGCGCACTCTACTGGCGCGCCGAAGCCATGCGGGCGCTGGGCCAGACCACCGACGCCGACGTCGCGCTGCAGCAGGCGGCGCAGTACAACTTCACCTTCTACGGCCAGCTTGCGGCCACGCGCGGCCAGCAGACGGCGGTGCTTTCTCTGCCGGATACCGCCCGCATCAGCGAAGACGCGCGCGCGCGTTTCGAAAACCGCGAACTCGTGCGCGCCTTGCATCTGATCGCGCAGGTTGGCGCCCAGCGCGATTTTGAGTCCATCGCATTCTATCTCGACGACGCGCTCGACGATCCCCAGGAAATTGAGCTGCTCTCGCAAATGGCGCGCGAGCAATCCTACCAGCGCACCGCGCTGCGCAGCGCAAAAGCCGGGCTCTTCCGCAACGTGGTGGCCGCAAACGCCGCCTATCCGCTGATACAGCTGCCGTCGGTAGTCCAACAAACCGGCCGCCCCGAAGCAGCGCTCGTACTTGCCATCATCCGCCAGGAGAGTGAGTTCGACACCAGCGCCGTCTCGGGCGCCAACGCGCACGGCTTGATGCAACTGGTGCCGTCCACCGCTCGCGCCACCGCGCGCGCGCAGGGCATGGAATACGATCGCGGCCAACTGACGGACCCGACCTACAACATGACGCTCGGCGCGTCCTACCTCGCCAACCTGATCGACGAATTCGGCGGCTCCTACGTGCTCGCCATCGCCTCCTACAATGCAGGCGATTTCAACGTGCGCGACTGGATCACCGATTGGGGCGACCCGCGTTCGCCGTCGGTGGATGTCGGCGACTGGATCGAACGCAGCCCATTCTCCGAAACCCGCAACTACGTGCAGCGCGTCATGGAGAACTTGCAGGTATACCGCTATCGCCTGGCCGGCCAGCCTGCGCCGATCCAGTTGCAGGACGATCTGCGCCGCGGGCACTTCTAGGACGCAAGCGCCTTCGTGAACGTCTCGGCGTCGACATTGCCGCCGCTGGCCACGATGGCGACCGTCTTGCTCCTGAGATCGAGCCCGCCTTCTAGCGCAGCCGCCAGCCCGATCGCGCCTGACGGTTCGAGTACAATTTTCAGCCTCTGAAAAGCGAACTTCATCGCCCGCCGTACTGCGTCGTCGCTCATCACCGCGACGCGCTCCCAGCGCTGCCTGGCGACCGCGTAGGTGATGTCGCCCATCTCCTCGGTGAGCAACCCGTCGCAAATGGAGCGGATTCCCGGCGCATTACGCTCGCGCTTACCGCTGACGAACGAACGGGCGATGTCGTCATGCCCCTGCGGCTCGCAGGCGATGATGCGTGCGTTCGGCAGCGCTATGGAGACGCCCGAGCACAAGCCGCCCCCGCTCGCGGGCACGATGGCGATATCGGGCGCTATCTCCTCGCCGATTTCCAATCCCACCGTGCCCTGTCCGGCAATCACGTTCGCGTCGTCAAACGGCTTGATCAGGCTCAAGCCCCGCTCCTCGGCGAGTTGCTTGCCGATCGCCTCGCGGCTCTCGTTCACGCGATCGTAGGTCACCACTTCGGCGCCGTTGGCGCGCGTGGTGTCCAGCTTGATCTTCGGCGCATCCGCCGGCATCACGATCACTGCACTGATCCCAAAAATCTTTGCGGCGGTCGAAACCGCGATAGCGTGATTGCCAGACGAAAACGCGATCACCCCGCGCTCGCGCACCTCCGGCGCAAGCGCCGCGATCGCGTTGGTTGCGCCGCGCATCTTGAAGGCGCCGCCGCGCTGCAGGCACTCGGCCTTCACCCACAGCTTGGCGCCTGTCGCCTCATCCAGCGCATCGTTGCGCAGCAGCGGCGTGCGCACGGCGATACCCTTGATGCGCTCAGCGGCGGCGCGGATGTCGTCGATGACGGGGATCATCAGGAGCCTCTCGGTTTGGCGCGGCGCGTGGGCGCTGCGGAGATCGGATCGTCCGGCCATGGATGTTTCGGATAGCGGCCACGCATCTCGCTGCGCACCGCTGCGTACGAGCCGCGCCAGAAGCCAGGCAAATCCTTGGTCGTCTGCACCGGCCGATGCGCCGGGGAAAGCAAGCGCAAGGTCAAGGGCGCGCGGCCGCGCCCCACGCTTGGATGCGCGTCCAGTCCGAACATTTCCTGCAAACGCACATTCAGCGCCGGACCGCCTTCAGCCGTGTAGTCGATCGGCAGCGACGACCCGGCGGGGGTCTCGAACCACGCAGGCGCTTCCGCATCGAGCCGACGCCTCAGCTCGTAGGGCAGCGCGTTCAGGAGCGCTGACGCAACATCCACATCGTTCAGCCGCATCACCCCGGCAAGCGGCAGCCAGTCCAAGTTCTCCAACAGCGCCTCATCGCTCCAGTCCGGCCAGACCTCTCCTTCCAGCGAACGCATCATCGCTACCCGCGCCCGCGCCTGCCTGGCGCTTTCGTTCCAATCCAGAACGCGAAGTCCTTCATCGCGCACCGCCTCGCGCAACGCGTCACTCATGTCTTCGGCGTTCAATTTTTCCAGCGGCGCCTCCGACAATATGATGCGCCCCAATCTGCGCACCCGCCGTCCACGCAACGCACCGCTCACGTCCACCGTCACCGCCGCATGAGTCTCGATTCTATCCGAGAACAAGCGTTCCACCTCGGCCTCGGCTATCGGCGCTGCGGAGAGAATGCGCGCATTCTGCGCCGCGCCCGCCGCATCGGCGACAACCACAAACGCCGAGCGCGCCAACGCGTCGTCTTCCGCGATGCCGGCCGCGCGCCCGTTCGCCAACAGGAACGAAACCAGCCGCGCATCCGACGTCTGCGTCATCCCCCTCGCTTTCGCCACGCGGTCGGGAAAGCCGGCCGCCCAGCACCACGCCGGCGCGCGATGTGTCGACAGCGCCTTCATACCCGCCTGCGCTCCTCGCCAAGCGCGCCGCCAAAGCCCTGGCCGAGCGCGCGCGTTCGCTGCGGTCGCGCGCCAGAGCCTCGACGCGATGCGCCACATCCACATCGCGCCCGCCCAGGCCCCGTTCCGTCAGCACTATGGACAGCAATGCCGCCAGATGGCGATCGCGCGGCTCGGCGGCGGCGACCATGTGCGCCAAACGCGGCGGCAACGGCAGTTTGGCGACCACACCGCCATGCGCGGTCAATCGCCCCGCGTCATCCAGCGCGCCGATCCGCTTCAGCAGCGCGATGGCTTCGTTCCATGCTGGTGTCGGCGGCGGATCGAGCCACGTGAGAGTCGCCGGATCGGTAACCCCCCATGCCGCAAGGTCGAGCGCCAGACCCGACAAGTCAGCGTCGAGCATTTCCGGCCGATCGAATTCGGGCAGGGCCCGCGTTTCGCCTTCGTGCCACAGCCGCCAGCACACGCCCGGCTCCACGCGCCCGGCGCGGCCTGCGCGCTGCGTGATCGCCGCCTGGCTCGCGCGCACCGTCTCCAGCTGCGAAAGCCCCAGCATGGGCTCGAACCGCGAGCGTCGCGTAAGCCCCGTGTCCACGACGATGCGCACGCCCTCGATCGTCAGGCTCGTCTCCGCAATAGACGTGGCCAGCACCACTTTGCGCCTTCCCGCCGGCGAGGGAGCTATCGCCGCGTCCTGGTCCGCAGGGCTCATCGCACCATAAAGCGGACGTACGTCGACGCTCGCATCGCGCACTTGCTCTCGCAACTGCTCCGCCGTGCGCTCGATCTCGCGCGCGCCCGGCAGGAACGCGAGCACGCTGCCGCGCTCCTGCGCCAAAGCCGCAGCCACTGCCGACGCGACTTCGTTCTCCAGGGGCGCGCGCGGATCGCGCGGCCGGTAACGCTGCGCCACCGGAAACATCCGCCCTTCGCTCACCAGCACCGGCGCATCCCCCAGCAGCGCCGCAATCCGCGACACATCCAGCGTCGCCGACATCACCAGCAGCCGCAGGTCGGGCCGCAGACCCGCTTGCGCATCGCGCGCCAAAGCCAGTCCAAGGTCGCCCTCCAGGCTGCGCTCGTGGAACTCGTCGAACAGCACCGCGGCGATGCCGCCCAGTTCGGGATCGCCGAGGATCATGCGCGTAAACACCCCCTCGGTCACGACCTCGATCCGCGTCGCCGGGCCGACCCGGGAATCGAGCCGCACGCGGTAGCCGACGGTTTCGCCGACACGCTCGCGACGCTCGGACGCCATCCACGCCGCGGCAGCGCGGGCCGCGATGCGGCGCGGCGACAAAAGGATGATTTTTCTCCCCGCAGCCCAATCCGTGTCCAGCAGCGCCGGCGGCGCACGCGTCGTCTTGCCTGCGCCGGGCGGAGCGACCAGCACCGCCTCGCTTCGCGCCGCGAGCACGGCCTTCAGTTCGGGGAGAATTTCGTCGACTGGAAGCACGCGACCCCGCGTTTACCCTGCTGGCTTGTCCATGTCTCGCCGCAATGACGTGGCTTGCTAGCGCGAATTAGGCTAGCGATGGGGCGGGAGCAAACCGATGCGTGCGAAACTGACTGGCCAGATGCTGGCCGTTCTGGCCGTGACTGCGAGTGTTGCGGCTTGCGGCACCACCGGGCGCACTGCCGACACGCGCCGCGGCATTGCCGACGCCGCATACACGCCGCTGCGCGATGTCAACATGATCCGGCCAGAAATCCCGCTGCTGTTGCGCAATCTGCAATATCCCTACGCCACCGCCGAACTCACCAGCTGCGATACGATCGTGCAGGAGATTCACAATCTCGACGCCGTGCTCGGCCCCGAGAGCTATCAAGCCGGCCCCAATCGCAATATCTGGGACCGCGGCGGCGATTTCGTCGAGCAGCAAACCATCGCGGCTGCGCAAAACACCGCCCAGGACCTGATCCCATTCCGATCCTGGGTGCGCACGCTGAGCGGCGCCAGCGAAGCCGACCGCGAAGCGCTCCGCGCCGTAGCTAACGGCCAGCAGCGGCGCACGTTCTTGCGCGGCTACGGCGCTTCGATGGGGTGCCCTGACATCATTCCGGCGCCGCCCGCACTTCCGCGCGCCCAGCAGCAACAGCCGCATCAGCCGCACGTCGCCGGCCGCCAGGACAAGGATTCCGCCTCAGCGCCCAAGTCCCGCGACGAAGTCGCTGCGGAACGCCAATAGGCGCCGCTCGGCGATCGCCTCGCGAAGGCGATGCATGAGCGACTGATAGTAGGCGAGATTGTGCCACGAGAGCAGGGTCTGCCCCAGCAGCTCCCCCGCCTTGAATAGATGATGCAGATACGCTTTCGAATAGGCGCGGCTGGCCGGGCAATGGCTCGTCGCGTCGAGCGGCGAGGCATCTTCGGCAAAGCGAGCGTTGGTGATGTTGATCGGCCCAGCGTCGCTCCACGCCTGTCCGTGCCGGCCCGAGCGTGTCGGGATCACGCAATCGAACATGTCGACGCCGCGCGCTACGCTCTCGACGATGTCGAGCGGCTTGCCGACGCCCATCAGATAGCGCGGCCGTTCCGGCGGCAGATGCGGCGCCGCCACATCGAGCGCCGCCAGCATCTCTTCCCGACTTTCGCCCACCGCCAATCCGCCGATCGCATATCCGTCGAAGCCCTCGTCGACCAGCGCCCGCGCCGACATCCGTCGCAACTCTGCATCGACGCCGCCTTGCACGATCGCGAACAGGTTCTGCGTTTCGCGCCTGCCAAACGCGCGTTTGCAGCGTTCGCCCCACTGTAGAGAGAGCTCCATCGCCTTCTTCACATCGTCCCGCAGCGCCGGCAGCGCCGGGCATTCGTCCAGCTGCATGACGATATCCGAACCAATCTGGTCCGCTTGGATTTCGATCGCCCGCTCGGGCGTCAGCCGGTGTTCGCCGCCGTCGATGTGGCTTCGGAAGGTGACGCCGTCGGCATCTATCTTCCGGAGCTGCGCCAGCGACATCACTTGATAGCCGCCGCTGTCGGTGAGGATCGGCTTTTCCCAGCCCATGAATCGATGCAGCCCGCCCAACCGTTGCAACCGCTCGCCGCCCGGCCGCAGCATCAGGTGATAGGTGTTGCCGAGCACGATATCAGCGCCCGTGGACGCCACCTGCTCCACCGTCATAGCCTTCACCGATCCAGCCGTCGCCAGCGGCATGAACGCAGGCGTGCGGATGTCGCCGCGCGGGGTTCTCAGAACGCCGATGCGCGCCGCGCCGTCGCGCGCGTGAATCTCAAACGGGAACGCGCTCATTCCATGCGCCATAGCAGTGAAGCGTCGCCATAGGAGTAAAAGCGGTACCGTTGCGCAATGGCGTGCGCATACGCCGCCTTCATCCGCTCCAGCCCCGCAAACGCCGACACCAGCATGAACAACGTCGATTTCGGCAGATGGAAATTAGTCCAAAGCCCATCGACAACGCGGAAGCGATAGCCCGGCGTGATGAAGATGTCGGTATCCCCCGTCGCCGCGCGCACACGGCCACCCATATCCACGCTGGATTCCAGCGTGCGCAACGCCGTGGTGCCAATGGCGATTACGCGCCGCCCTTCGGCCCTGGCGCGATTGATCGCTTCGGCGGTTTCCGGCGAAATCGATCGCCATTCCGCATGCATCACATGTGCGTTGGTATCTTCCGCCTTCACCGGCAGAAACGTACCCGCGCCCACGTGCAACGTCACGGTCGCGCGTTCGACGCCAGCGGCATCCAGCCTGGCCAGCAACTCGTCGGTGAAGTGCAGACCGGCCGTCGGCGCCGCCACGGCGCCGTCCCGCTTCGCGTACACGGTCTGATAATCGGCGCGGTCCTGCTCGTCTTCCGCGCGCCTGCCGGCGATATAGGGCGGCAGCGGCATTTCACCCGCCGCCGCAATCGCCGCATCGAGATCCGGCCCGGCCAGATCGAAAGCAATGGTGATCTCGCCTTCCTCTCCCTTGGCGAGGATCGCGCCCTCCAGCGCGCCCAGCAAACACACACGGCCTTCGCTCTCGCCGAACCGCACGCGGTCACCTTCCTTTAGCCGCTTGCCGGGCCTTGCCAGCGCGGTCCACGTTGACGGCGATAGCCGCTTCAACAGCGTGGCTTCCATTTCAATGCGGAGATCGTCGCGGATGCGTTCGCCTTTGAGGCGCGCCGCGACCACCCGCGTGTCGTTGAACACCAGCACGTCGCCGCGGCGCAGCAGCGACGGCGCATCGCGCACCAAGCGGTCCTCGAACCCGCCCGTCTTCGGCACGACCAAGAGCCGGGCGCTGTCGCGGGGCCGGGCCGGACGCAGCGCAATCAGCTCATCGGGAAGTGCGAAATCGAAGAGATCAACGCGCATTTTTGCTTTGCGACGAACGGCGCATCCAAACAGCCGCCTGCATTGCATCTTTGGTCGGGAGATCAAGGGGAAAACCCCGCGGGAGCCTGTCATGGTCATGGACAATCCGGAGCCGCCAGGTGCGCATAAGAAGTCGGGCCTTCACTGGCTCGACCTGACTGTCAGCGTCTGCGCACTCGTGACTTCCGCGGTGTCGATCTTCATGGCCTACCAGAATAGCAACGCCATGGAGGACCTGGTCCATGCTAATTCCTGGCCATTCATCCAGCTCTCGAGCGGCAACTCCGGAGACAGCGCACCGGACGACCACACGCTCACCTTCGACTTGAGTAACGCCGGAACGGGTCCTGCACGCATCTATGGTTTCGAATTCACGGTCGATGATCGGCCGGTGAACAACGCAAACGCTTTCGTCAACACGGCGCGAGCATGCTGCGAACGGGAATACCAAGCGGTCGCGGCGAGCGCGACCAACCCATTCGATGCGATCGGGAGCGTGCAGACCCGGCGAATCAGAACGACGATGCTGGCCTCGGGCCAGGAGACGATTGCGCTGCGCTGGTCGCGCACGGTGCGCAACGCGGCGCTCTGGGACGCCATGGATCGCGCGCGCCAATCCGGGCGCATCAGCATGCACGCATGCTACTGCTCCGTCTTCGACGAATGTTGGGATGCCCGCAGCAACAACTTGCCCGTGCGCCGGGATCGTGTCTGCGAACAGCCGCCGCCCAACCCTGGCGTAACCAACTAGGCCCGCATCATCAGGGCAGATTCGCGCTTACTCCGCCCGCGCGCTGACGATCTTGCCGGGACTGCGCGGCGGCTCGCCCTTCGGCAGCGCGTCGACCGCCTCCATGCCCTCCGCCACCACGCCCCAGACCGTGTACTGGCGGTCGAGGAAGCGTGCGTCGTCAAAGCAGATGAAGAACTGGCTGTTCGCGGAGTTCGGATCGTTGGTGCGCGCCATCGAACAAACGCCGCGCACGTGCGGCTCGCTCGAAAACTCCGACTTCAGGTTGGGCTTGGTCGAACCGCCCGTGCCGTTACGCCGCCCGCCGTCGCCGCCTTGCGCCATAAAGCCGTCGATCACGCGATGGAATGGCACGCCGTTGTAGAAGCCCTCGTTCGCCAGCTCGCCGATGCGCTGCACATGATTTGGCGCAAGGTCCGGCCGGAACCTGATCTTCACCGTCCCGGTGTCGAGTTCAAGGATCAGGGTATGAAAGGAATGATCGACCACCAGTGCCTCTGTCTTTCGTTTCTGTTGGGAACGCGCGTCGGAATCTGCACATCGCAGACGGAGAAGTCGGCGCCGCGCTGGCGGCGCGTGTCTTCGATCAGTTGATGGAACTGCGGTCCGTCCGTGCGCAGGACGTAGATAGGGGCACGCTCGCTCTCGGGCAAATCGGCCGCGACATGCACCGACAGCATCCGATCCGGATTGGGCGGCGGATTTCCCACGGCGAGCGCCATCACGGCGTCCTGGCCCCAGACCACGCGTCCCCAGATCGTGTAGCGCTTGTTCAGCGCCGGATACGGCGCACGCATGATGAAGAACTGGCTGTTGGCGGAATTGTCGTCTTCGGCGCGCGCCATCGAAACGACGCCCTGGCAATGCAGGGCGTTGGCCGAGACGCGCCCGTCCGCCGTCACGCGCATTTGCGCGTCCGGCGCGGACTCGATCGGCAGCGCCTTGTAGAAACCGAGATAGGCGCCGCTTTGCTGCGCAGCCTGCACGAACGGCATGTCGGGGCCGCGGCGGAACATGAATTCCTGATGCAAATCGGGCAGGTTCGAGGCGCCTTCGCCAGTGCCGAGCGGATCGCCCGTCTGCGCCATGAAGCCGTCGACGACGCGGTGGAAGGTGAGCCCGTCATAGAAGTGCGCGCGCGTCAGGGTCTTGATGCGTTCGACATGATTGGGCGCGATCTCAGGATACATCTCGATCACGATGCGTCCGTGCACTGTGTCGATGTAAAGCGTGTTTTCCGGATCGACCGGCCGCCAATTGCGCGGATCGGGCGCGCGCTGCGCATCCGCAACATCGACCATCGCGAACAGCGTCAACGCCATCGCTGCCGCCAAGACTCCACCCAAGCGCATTACGACACCCCGAATTTGGCCTTCAGTCGTCGTTCTACTTCTTGAGGCACGAATTGCGCGACGCTTCCTTGCAGTCTCGCGATCTCTTTGACCAAGCGTGAGGCGATCGCCTGATGGGTCGGATCGGCCATCAGAAACACCGTCTCGACGGCCGGGTTGAGCTTCTGGTTCATCCCGACCATGGCGAATTCGTACTCGAAGTCAGCGACGGCCCGAAGACCCCTGACAATGATTTGCGCCCCTACGCTCTCTGCGAACTTCATCAGCAATGTGTCAAAAGGTTGGACGACGATCTCGGCGGGGCCGCGCAGCTTGGCGCTGGCCTCCTCGACCATCTCCACCCGTTCTTTCAAGGAAAACAGCGGACCCTTGTCCTCGTTAATGGCCACGCCGATCACCAGACGGTCGACCAGCTTCACCGCCCGCCCGATGATGTCGACGTGGCCGTTGGTCAACGGATCGAACGTACCGGGGTAAAGACCGACACGCTTCACCATGGATCACGCTTTCCGTCCAAGCGCGCAGCGCGAGGGCCGGGATCCATTTGGACGAAAGACGCAGCGTCGACGCGAGCACGCCAAACGATGGACCCAGGCTCGCCGCCATGCGGCGTCCGGGGAGCGTCCAACCATTGCGCCTGGCCCTGCTGTGTCACTTGCCTTCGCCGCCCTCTTCCGCCTCGCCGTTTTCGCCGCGCAGCACTTCAAGCCGCTCGGCGGCCACCACGTGTTCGTCCTCAGCCACGGAGATCAGAATCACACCTTGGGTCGCGCGTCCAGCGATGCGGATGTCGGAAACGCCGGTCCGGATGAGCTGGCCCTTGTCGGTGACGAGCAAGAGCTCCTCTTCGTCCTTCACCGGGAAGGAGGCGACGATGCGGGCGTCGGCTTGCAGCTTGTGGGCGATAAGGCCTTTGCCGCCGCGATTGGTCACCCGGTATTCGTACGCCGAGGCGCGCTTTCCCAAGCCGTTCGACGTCACGGTGAGAACGAACTGCTCCTGCGTCTTCAGCCACGCGAGCCGTTCGAACGGGGTCGTTTCGCCATCGGCGGCCGGCGCCTCTTCGTCCGGCTCGACCTCGACATCGCCGCGGGCCTGGCTGTCCCACTTGAAATAGTCAGCCACTTCCTTGGTCGTGACATCGATATGCTTCAGCACCCCCATGCCAATGACCTGATCGCCATCCCCCAGGGTTATGCCGCGCACGCCGGCGGAGTCGCGGCCCTTGAACACACGCACGTCGGTGGCGCGGCAGCGCACGCACTGACCGTTGGCCGTGGTCAGTAAGATGTCGTCGGCCTCCGAGCAGATCTGAACATCGACGATGCCGTCGCCCTCATCGGGCTTCATGGCTATCTTGCCGTTGCGGTTCACCTGCACGAAGTCGGAGAGCTTGTTCCGCCTCACGCCGCCGGAGCGGGTGGCGAACATGACGTCGAGCTTGTCCCAGGCATGCTCGTCTTCGGGCAGCGCCATCACCGACGTGATGGTTTCGCCGGCCTCCAACGGCAGGATGTTGACGAGGGCGCGGCCCTTCGAGCGCGGATCGCCCTGCGGCAGGCGCCACACCTTCATCTTGTAGACCATGCCGGCCGAGGAGAAGAACAGGATCGGCGTGTGGGTGTTGGCCACGAACACGCGGGTGACGAAATCCTCTTCCTTCGTCTGCATGCCGGCGCGGCCGCGGCCGCCGCGGCGCTGCGTCCGGTAAAGGCCGAGCGGCGTGCGCTTGGCGTAGCCGCTGTGGGTGACGGTGACGACCATGTCTTCGCGCGGAATCAGCGCTTCGTCGTCGATCTCGCCTTCGCTCTCGGAAATCGGCGTGCGCCGCTCGAACCCGAACGCCGCCTTCACCTCGGCCATTTCCGCCTTGATGATGTCCAGGATCATCTGCCGGCTGCCGAGGATTTCCAAGAGTTTGCGGATCTCCTCGGCGATTTCGTTTGCCGCTTTGGCGATATCGTCGCGGCCGAGGCCGGTCAGGCGCGACAGCTGCAGCGCCAGGATCGCCTTGGCTTGTTCTTCCGACAGCCGGATCGTGTCGCCATCGCCTACGGCGGTGCGAGGATCGGCGATCAGCGCGATCAGCGGCAGCATGTCGACCGTCGGCCAGGCGCGCGCCATCAACGCCTCGCGCGCCTCGGTCGGATCGGCCGAATTGCGGATGACACGGATGACTTCGTCGATGTTTGCGACGGCGATCGCCAAGCCCACCGTCTCGTGTCCGCGTTTGCGCGCTTTCGCCAGCCGGAATTTGGTCCGTCGCGTCACCACCTGCTCGCGGAAGCTGAGGAACGCCGTCAGCATCTGACGGAGCCCCATCTGCTCCGGTCGGCCGTTGTTCAGCGCCAGCATGTTGACGCCGAAAGAACTCTGCAGCGCCGTGAATCGATAGAGCTGATTGACGACAACGTCAGGATTGGCGTCGCGCTTCACCTCCACCACGAGGCGGATGCCCAACCGGTTCGACTCGTCGCGCACCTCAGCGACGCCCTCGATCTTCTTTTCCCGCACCAATTCGCCGATGCGCTCATAGACGCTTGCCTTGTTCACTTGGTACGGCACTTCGAAGAAGACGATCGCCTCGCGCCCGCGGATCGTCTCCGTCTTGTAGCGCGCCCGCGTAACCACCGAGCCGCGGCCCGTGGTCAGCGCCACGCGCGCCGCGGTTTTGCCGAGGATTTCGCAACCGGTCGGAAAATCCGGCCCCGGCACGATGTCGAGCAAGTCGAGATCGGAGATGTGCGGGTTGTCGATCAACGCCGTCGCCGCATCGATTACTTCGGAGAGATTGTGCGGAGGAATGTTCGTCGCCATGCCGACTGCGATGCCGCCGGCGCCGTTGACCAGGAGGTTCGGATAGCGCGCCGGCAGCACGCTCGGCTCCTGCCGCGAGCCTTCGTAATTGTCCTGGAAATCGACGGTGTCTTCGTCGATGTCCGCAAGCAGCGCGTTGGCCGCCTTCGCCAGACGGCTTTCGGTGTAGCGCATCGCCGCCGGCGGATCGCCGTCGATCGACCCGAAATTTCCCTGGCCGTCGATGAGCGGAAGGCCCATCGAGAAATCTTGGGCCATGCGGACTAGCGCTTCGTAGATCGCCTGGTCGCCGTGCGGGTGATAACGCCCCATCACCTCGCCGACGGTATTGGCGCTCTTGCGGTATTTCTTGTCGTAGGTGTTTCCCTCTTCGTTCATGCCGCAGAGGATGCGCCGGTGCCCCGGCTTCAGGCCGTCGCGCGCATCGGGCAACGCGCGCGACACGATCACGCTCATCGCATAATCGAGGTAACTGCGCTTCAGTTCATCTTCGACGCTGATGAGCGAGACGCCTTTGGGAAGAGGTGTAGAGCCGCCGTTCTCGGCGGGATCGGACGTGTCTGACACGGAGGATCGCCGGTTCTAAGTTCGCTGTTTCAGGAAGCGTAAGAGAGGCTCGAAGCTCGCCTCGATTCCACACGCAAATCTAACATTGTGACGCCCTCTCCGCAAACCAAGAGGCGCAATTTGACAGGACGCCGCGGGGGCACAATGAACTGTTTTCCAACAACTTTTTGAACACGGCTCGAGCTGCGTCGGACAGCGCTCAAGCGGCGTGCGCGTCGGCCGTTGCAACGGTCCGGAAACGTCCCTCGGCGAGCGCCACCAGAGCCACGCCTGCAAGCGTCGCCATCGCGCCTGCAACGATGCGCCAAGTGATGTGATCACCCAGCACGACCGCCGCCAGGAAGAACGATAGCACCGGTGAGAGCAGCAAGTACGGCGTGGTGCGCGACACCTCGTAGCGTTGCACCAAGCGGAACATGAACGCGTTAGCCACTACGGAAGAAACGATGCCGCCGAACATTACGCATGCCCAAACATACCACGGCGCGCGCAAGACGGCTTCGACCTGGCCGCCCTCGAACGCAGCCGAGGCGATGAGCATCGTCGGCGCCGCAAGGAGCGCAATCCATGTCTGCATTACCCATGGATTGGACGCCGCGCCGATCTTGCGCACCAGCACGGCGCCCAGACCGTAAAGGCAGGCCGCGCTCGCCACCAGGGCCAACGGCGCAATCTGTGCAAAGACGCTGGGATCGAAGTTCATCGACGCCGCGCCCGCGAACGCAAGCCCAACGCCAAGCCACCGCAAGGCGCCGACGCGCTCGCCCAACAGCATGGCGGCAAAGACCACGGACGCCGGCGCCCAAAGCTGCATCGCCACCACCATGGGTGCGAGTTCGCGCGCCAAATGCAGTCCGAAATACTGGATCGCGAAATGCAAAGGCCCCACGCACAGCAGCATCGCAATCAGCAGCGGCAAACCGCGCTGCGGCGGTAAGCGAATCCACGGCGCCAGTGCAACCAGGACCAGCAGAAATCGCATGGCGACGGTAAGAAACGGCGGCAGCCACAGAAGTGCGATCTTCGCCGCGACGTTGTTTGCGCCCCAGATCGCCGCCACCGCGACAATTTGCAAGAGATCGAGCGGCGCAAAGGCCCGCGGAGACGTACTCACGCCATCCTCTTAGGCGGATTCCGCCAAATCCGCCCGCCTCCGCCAACCTGGTCCCGTAACAACGCAATCTTGATGGGCGACCGTCGACGTGCAGTTGCAGCCTGACACCTTTCGCCATTAAGTGTCATAGCCATTACACCTTCGCGCTCCACGGTGGCGCGACACGCCGGAGTTCGCCGTGCAAGACAGTATGCCAACGCCGGCCCCGGACTGGCGTCAATACACAACCGACGCCGCTTGGCTGCCCTACGCCTACGACGCGCGCGAGGACACATTGGTGTTCGCACACCTGCCGCGCGACGTGCAGCGGCGCGCCGTTTTCCTGGATCCGCGCTTTCTCGCGCGCGCGCCAAAATCCGATCCCGCGCCGCTGGCGGCCTTGCCCGCACACGACATCCGCGAGCGCGCCGGAAAACTTCACTTCATCTTTCACACAGGTTTCTGTTGTTCGACATTGCTGACGCGCGCGCTCGACATTCCCGGCGTGTCGATGGGCGTAAAGGAACCGTCCGTACTGGTGTCCTTCGCACAGCATTTTGGCACGGGCAGGCGCTCGCCGGGCGCACTCAGCGCTCTGGGCGTCACTCTCGACCTGCTGTCGCGTCCGCTGGAGCCCGGCGAGACGCAGATCGTCAAACCGTCGGTCACCGTGAACCACGCCATCCCGGCGCTATTACACCTCAGGCCGGATGCAAAGGCGCTCGTCTTGTATTCAAGCCTTGACGCGTTCATCCGAGCCATCGCACGCAGGGGGCTCGACGGCCGCGAGTTCGCTCGTCTTGTCTACAAGCATTGCGCGCTGGCAATCCCGCTCGACGACGCCGAGCTTACCCCCGAGGAACTGGTGCTGCAGACAGATTTGCAGATCGCCGCACGCGTGTGGCTCATGCAGATCAGCTTCATCGCCAAGGTCGCGACGCACTTCGGGCCGGCTCGCGTGCGCATTCTCAACGGCGATGCCCTGCTAGCCGACAGGAACGCCGCTTTGGACCGACTGGCGCGATTTTTCCGACTCCCACTCAACGCAGCGCAGATCGCGACGATCGTGGACGGTCCCGTGTTCAGGCAACATTCGAAGCACCAGGGGCTGGCGTTCGATGCAGCCGCACATCACGCCCAGCACCACGAGGCCGGCGTTCGCCACCTCGACGAGCTCAACGCGATACGCGGCTGGGCGCATGCACTCGCACGTCGCATCGGCGCGCCACTGACGCTTCCGGACAGTTTGATGGATAATGAAACGGCGCCTGAGCCGACTCACTGAGATAAAGCTGAGCGATTTCCCCAAAAGTCGGGAGCAAACTGTCCCCTGACACAATTTGACAACTTTATACGATCATTTCACACAAGCTGGCAGACTTTGTCGAATATTTCGCCTTCACCTGCCGTCTGCTACCTCTATTCCTGACTCCGCTCATGAAGTGGCGGAGAATTCGCCGTCGGTCCCTATGGGAGGCGTGGGACAGTGCTGGCTGCCGAACACGACGTGTTTTCTTACGTTCGCGACCCCGCGTGGCTGCCACACAGCTACAATGCGAGGGACGATGCGCTGACGTTCGCGCTGGCCCCACGCGATGTGCAGCGCAAGCTCATATTTCTCAGCCCGCGCTACATGAGAGACCTGCCGTTCTCAGCGCCGGTCCCGGTGTCGCGCTTGGATGAGAGCGAGGTCAAATCGCGCGCCGGCCGCATGCATTTCGTCTTTCATACCGGTTTTTGCTGCTCGACCTTGCTGACCCGTGCGCTCGACATTCCAGGCGTCTCGATGGGCCTGAAAGAGCCGGCGATCGTGCTGGAGTTCGCTCGCCACTGGGCGCGCCCTCGCCATCGCGCCGGCGTCCCACTTGCCTTCAGCTGCGCATTGGATCTGCTGTCACGCCCGACCTGCCCCGGCGAGCAGCAGATCGTGAAGCCCTCGAACGCCGCCAATTTCATCGCACCGTATCTTCTGCATGCGCGCCATCCAAACGCCAAAGCCTTGCTGCTTTTCTCCAGCCTGGATGTTCATCTTCGCGCCATCGCTAGGCGAGGCGCGGAAGGAGCCGAGATGGCCCGCGGCTTTCTGGCGGGGTTTGTCGATACAATCCCTTTTGACGGCGATCACATACCCAATCTGGACCCACGCCTACTGACTGACCTTCAGGCTGCGGGCGCCGCCTGGCTCATGAACGTCGCCTATCTGGCGCGCGTCATGAGCCGCTTCGGCCCTCAGCGTGTTCGAGCGCTCAATGCTGCATCGCTGATATCTGATCCTGTCGCAACTCTGAACGCGGTGGGCGATTTTTTCGAGCTATCGCCGCCTGACGGCTGGGCGAACATCGCGAAAGGGCCGACTTTTCAGCAGCACGCCAAGAAGCCCGGCGCACCATTCAACGCCGCTTCCTATCGCGCCCAAAACTCTGAAATCGAGACATTGCGGCAAGCCGAGCTAGCGATGGCCTGGCAGTGGACGAAGGACCTCGCCGCACAGGTCGCCGCACCGATGGAGCTTCCCGAAACTCTGTTTGCGGTCGACGCTGATTAGAACATCATCCGGTCCAAAGCCAGACACCGCAAGAAGCAGTGCACAAGAATGGACTAGAACGGAATTTCGTCGTCCAGGTCGGCACTGAACGTCTCGCTCGGGCCGCTGGAGACGCGCTTCTTGCCGCCGCTTGCGCCAAAGGCGCCGCTGTCATCCTCGTATGATGAGCGTGCACCGTCATTCTTGCCGTCGAGCATGGTCAGTTCGCCGCGATAGCGCTGCAGCACGACTTCGGTGGTGTATTTCTCGGCGCCGGAATTGTCGGTGTATTTCCGGGTCTGAAGCTGGCCCTCGATATAAACCTTGGCGCCCTTCTTCAAATATTGCTCCGCCACCTTGCCGAGATTCTCATTGAAGATGACGACGCGATGCCACTCGGTCTTCTCCTTGCGCTCGCCGGTCTGCTTGTCGCGCCAGTTTTCCGAGGTGGCGACGGAGAGGTTCACGACCGGGTCGCCGTTATTGAGGCGGCGCACCTCCGGGTCCTTCCCGAGATTGCCCACCAAGATCACTTTGTTGACGCTGCCAGCCATGACGGCCTCCGTTTCCTACGCTCACAAACCAACTCGACTGCGGAGTCCTTGAACCCCTTCTTCCAACCCAATCCTCGCCAGTAGACCTGGCGGAATTTTGTTCTTATTATGTTCTCACGAATCAAGTTCGCCCGCAAGGTTAAAACGGGCTGGGCCGGGCTGGGAGGGCAAGGCTCATGAATTCGCAGGCATTCCCCCGATCGCACGGCGGCGGAGCGCGGCTCAAAACCCTATCTAGGCTCGGTCTCCAACATGGCGTCCCGGCTTGCCGTTGGGCTACGGCGTGGGGCCGATCGGCAGGAAGCAACAGATGACGCGAGCGCCCGCCCTTTTTGTCGGCCACGGCTCCCCAATGAACGCCATCGAGGACAGCGAGTTTGCGCGTGGATGGTCAGCCGTCGCGAAGAGCTTTCCGAAGCCGCGCGCCATCGTCGTCGTGTCCGCGCACTGGGTGACGGATGGCGTGCGCGTCATGTCGAACGCTCGCCCGCGCACCATTCACGATTTCGGGCGCAGCTTTCCGCAGGCGCTCTTCGACGTTCAGTACCCGGCGCCCGGCGATCCCGCGCTGGCGCGCGACATCACGCAGCGTCTCACCGCCTACGGCGCGCAGCTCGACGAGTCCTGGGGTCTCGATCACGGCGCGTGGAGTATCCTTGCGCACATGTATCCCGATGCCGATATTCCAGTGCTGCAAG
>JAFEDV010000465.1 GCA_018241475.1 Pseudomonadota bacterium
GGTGATCGACCCGGGCCCTGACGACGCAGCGCACATCGAGACGCTCCAGCAGGCCCTCGCTGGCGAGCGCGTGAGCCACATCTTCGTCACCCACCGGCATCTGGATCATTCGCCCGCCGCACGCCCTCTCGCCGCAGCGACTGGCGCCAAGATCTACGCAAGCGGCATCGCGCCACGCTTTTCGCCAGACGATTTCGTCGCCGAAGCCGGCGACGATCTGGGGTTCAGGCCGGACATTGTGGTCAGAGATGGCGAGGCGTTCGCGGGCAAAGGCTGGACACTCGAAGCGGTGATGACGCCCGGCCACACCTCCGACCACATGTGCCTCGCACTCAGGCAGGAAAACGCGCTCTTCAGCGGCGATCACATCATGGGCTGGTCGACAACAGTCGTGAGCCCTCCCGACGGCGACATGGAAGCCTATCTAGCAAGCCTCGACAAAGTCGCGGCGGGCAATTTCACGACGCTGTGGCCCACACATGGGCCGCCGGTGACCGACGTTACTCCGTTCATCGCGGCCTATCGCGCCCATCGGATCGACCGCGAGGCGCAAATCATCGCCCGCCTGCAGGCGGGACAAAGCCGTATCGTCGATATGGTTCCGGTGATGTATGCCGACGTCGATCCGAGGCTCTACCCCGCCGCCGCGCACTCGGTGCTTGCGCACATGATCCGGCTGGTGAAGATCGGTCGCGTGCGCAGCGACGGCGCGCCTGGTCTCGACGCCGAATACGCCCTCGCTTCCTGACGGAGCTGCCATGTCGGCGAAACTTCTTCTGGCTGCCGCACTTTTCCTCGCAACACCGGTTGCGCGTGCGCAGCCGACGCCGAGCCAAGATGAGCGCGACATTCGAGCGGTCATCTCGAACATGGAGACCGCCTGGAATCGCGGCGACTTCCGCGGTTACATGGATGGGTTTGAGAACCCCGGCGTCGTTTTCGTTTCGGGTGGTCGCATCCAGGACGGTTGGCAAGGGACACTCGATCACTACATCCGCGACTATGGTTCACCCGAACGGCGCGGCGTGCTGCATTTCTACGACATCCGCATCGAAATGCTGGCGCCGGACGCGGCCATGCTGGTCAGCCATTATCACCTCGAGCGGGCAGCGCATCCTCAGGAAGGGATCAACACGCGCCTCATGCGCAAGATCAACGGCCGCTGGGTGATCGCGCTCAATCACGTCTCGTCGTACGATCCCACCGCAGAGCAACGGCAATAACAGGCGCTGCCTAGAGCGTATTGCGTTCGTATTGAATCTTAGCGCCTCCATCCCATCCTTTGACCCCGGATCGGCGCTCGCGTTCCGCGAACTGGTCCGGGCAGCGTTGATATGCGTCGATTTGAACGCAACACGCCTCAGCCTTCGCTTCTTTGCAGCAGGTCGAGCAAATCCTGCTTCCAGAAGTGCGCTGAAGTGTGAGTGCCGTGCCCCCGCGTTTCAGCGCTTTCGGGAATGAGCCGGAAGCGCGCGTTCGGCATGCGCGCAATCGCGCGCTGCGGATAGTCGAAATTGCGGGGGTTGATGAAGTCGTCGGCGGAATTTACCCACATCACCGGCGCCGTGATCCGTTCGAGATTGGGCCACGGGTTGTAGTTCCGAGAACTGTCGAATTGATAGATGGTGTCGTTGGCGTCGATGCCGGCCATGGCGCGCTGCACGCGCGCGCGTTCTTGTTCGATAGCCTGATCTCGGGTCGGCTACTGCGCTTGGAAGTTCAGCGGCGCCGATCCGGCGATCACCAGCACGGCTGCAGCCGTCCGCAGACCCTGCATCGGTTGGCTGGCGTATGCGCCGCCGTTCCACGCCGGGTCATTTTCGATGCCGTCGATCACCATTTGCCGCCACATTCGGTTGAGGCCTGCGATCTCGATGGGCTCGCAGGCCATGGGCATCAAAGCGCGGGCAAAATCCGGATAGGTTTCGCCCCAGACGAATGCGTGCATGCAGCCCATCGACGTGCCGAAAATCAGGCGAAGATGCTGGAGATGCAGGCCCTCGGTCAGCAGACGGTGCTGCAGCGCGACCATGTCGTCATAATCAAACCTCGGGAAACGCATGCGCATCCCGTCGGACGGCTTCGAGGAACGGCCGTGGCCGATATTGTCCGGCATGATGATCCAATAACGCTGGATATCGAGCGGCTGACCGGGCCCGAACAGTTCGTTGGCGAATTGCGGCGCCAGGAATTGATGGCCCGTGCCGCCGGTGCCGTGCAGCAGCATCACGGCGTTGTCGATCTGGCCGTGGCGATCGCGATGCGGACGGCCGAGCGTCGCATAATGGAGACGCACCTCCGCCAGACTGTCGCCGGAGCGGAAATGCACGTCGCGGGCGATGAAATCGGCTTCCGCGGTTTGCCATTGCGGCGACGGCGCCGACGCAGCGGCCGGCGCGGTCGCTTGCAGCGCAAGCGCAAGAAGTGCCTCGGTGAACATCAGTGCAACCCCACTTGTCCGGAAATGCTGGCGTAGATCGCCTCGGAATCGTAGCCGACGCCGTTCTTGAAGACGATTTCAGGACGTTCGATCACGTTCACGTCGTGTATGAGATCGCCATTGAGCAAGACTAGATCGGCGCGCTTGCCGATTTCGATGCTGCCGATCTCACTGGCGCGCCCTTCGAAAGCCGCCCCGTTCAAGGTCGCAAAGCGGATGACCTGCGGGATGGTGAAGCCCGCCTGGACAAGTAGTTCGACGTTCCGCTGATCGCCGAGACCCGCGATCGTGTGCGCGTCGCCGGTAGGATCGCAGCCGACCATGAGGATGCCGCCGGCGGCTGCGAACGCCCGCTCGAACTGCATCTCTTTTTGCAGGCGCATCTGAATCAAGCCGTCGCGGGCGCGTTCAGCTTCGCGGGCGCGGTTGATGTTCTCCCATGCCGCCGGCGCGAGCAGCGTGCGCAGGCGCGGGTTGCGGTTGAGATCGAGCCGCGAACCACCCTCGATCACTGACAGCGTCGACGTGAGCGGCACATGGTGGGCGACCATTACTTGAATGAGATGCGTGAGCTGTGGGTCGTCCCACGCGACGTTTGGCACGATGTCGCGGCTGATAGCGCCCTGCCCAACGCCGGTCGGCGATTGACACGTGCCGTTCACGCGCTGCGGATCGAGATCTCCGTCGGGCGAGACGAAGGGGCCGTGCTCCAGGTTGTCGATGCCGAAGGCGATGGCCTGCTCATAGCCGACTGAGCACAGGTGCCCGGTAATCTTCATGCCGAGGCGATGGGCTTCATCGATGGCCGCGTGAAGCTCGTCAGGCGTGATGTTGGCGTAGGCCTTCACCGAGGTGAAGCCGCGCGCATGCCAGAAGCGGATGGTCTCGCGCGCATCCTCGGCGTCGCGCAGCGGATAGAGCTGCGGGATCGAGGGCGGCGATCCGTCGAGATACGGCGTGGTGAGGTCAAGGTCGGGACCGACAGCGCGCCCCGCATCGATTTCGCGCTTGATGCCGAGATCGCCGTAGGGGTCCATGCTGCCGGTGGTGCGCGCGGTGGTGACGCCGCTGGCGAGATAAAGAAGCGGCGCGGTGATGAACTGTTCCTGGCCGATTAGCGGACCTGCGATCGGCGCCGGTGCAAAGAGGTGCTCGTGCATGCCGACCATGCCGGGAATGAGCGTCTTGCCTCGGCCCTCGATCTGTTCAGCGTGGGCCGGAATACGCACATGGCGGCCGATTGCGGCGATGCGGCCATGGTCGATGAGCACGGTCTGATCCGCGCGCGGGGCAGCGCCCGCGCCGTCGATCACCGTGACGTGCGTGATGGCGATGATATCAGCATGCGTGCGAATGAAGCTGGGCGTCGAGGTCTGAGCGGCAGCCGGCGCAATGCTCAGCACGGCAAAAGCCAGACTTGCGGTCAAAGCATGTTTCATGGTCGCACCCCCAGATCACCAACGATTATGCACCTTCTCGGCGAATCCGATCAGATTTTCGACGAACAATTTCCTACCGCCATCGAGCACGACCTCGCCACTGAAGCGGCCGAACACCTGGTGCTGATCGGACAGGAGCAAACCGAGGTCAGTCTTTGAAGCGCGGTCGAGCACGGGTTCGAAACGCATCTCGAAACGACCGTCATTGCTGGTGAATCGCCACGGTGCGGAATCAGGCGGGCCATCCGGCATGTGAAAGGTGACAGCGTCGAGCTTATGGGCCGCGCCGCTGACAATAAGCATGTTCTCGCTCGCAACGGAGGTGTCGCCGAAGCCGTAGCCAATGTTGAAGCCGAAAGGCTCGCCGTCGATGAGGCCGGAGGCCGAGCCCCAATACCAGGTATTGTCGTAGGTCCAGGCGCCGCGACCCCAATCCAGCACGCCGAACGCACGATCCGGCGTGAAGGCGAAGCGATCTTCGCCGATCTTGATCTCACCTTCAGCGCGCAGGCAGTTGATCTTCTGATTGTAGTAGAAGGAGCGTGGCGCATTGGCGAAGGGCGTAGCGATGACCATACGGTGCATCGACGGCTGCGCCAGGAAGATTTCACCGCTCAGCCCGCGCCCCTTCGCGAAGCCGGCCTCTACGCTCAACCTGCGCCCGCCTTCAACATGGCGAAACGCCAGTTTGAGTTTTGGATGTTCTTGGACGACATCGCCGGCGTCTGCGCTCTCCGGCATGCCGAACTTGCCTCGCGGAAACGGCGTGATCACATCCTGGCTCACGGACGTGCGCGCGCTGAAATCGAGCCACGTCACGCCAAGAAACCCAAGATAGTCGTTGTCGGCGACGGTCAGCGCGATGCCGTACTCATCGGTGAGGACGCAATAATAGTCCCATTCCTTGGTGCGCAACGGCCACGCCTTCACTGCGGCGCGGCGATAGCGGCGCACTTCGCTGGTGGCCCAGCCGCGTTCGAGCAGGCGTCCTTGAGAGTCCAGAAGCGGGCCTGCGCCCATCTTGTTCTGCATCGGGCAGGCCGACGCCTATTCCGCCGCTTGCGTTGTCGGCAGCTGGTAGTTCTTGAACATCTCGCGCAGCGCCAGCTTGTTGATCTTGCCGGTGGCGCCCAATGGGATCTTCTCCACGAACACCACATCGTCGGGCATCCACCATTTGGCGATCTTGCCGTCGAGGACGGCGAGCATCCGCTCGCGCGTGGGATGCGCCCCGGATTTGGGTTCGACAATCAAGAGCGGGCGTTCGTCCCATTTTGGATGGTAGACGCCGATCACCGCCGCACAGGCCACGCCATCGGCGCCCATGGCGATGTTCTCGATGTCGATGGAGGAAATCCATTCGCCGCCGGACTTGATCACGTCCTTGGCGCGGTCGGTGATCTGCATCACGCCCAACTCGTCGATGGTCGCGACATCGCCGGTATCGAAGAAGCCGCACGGCTCCAGGCATTCGCCCTTGTCGTTCTTGGCGCCGGCGTTCTTGAAATAAGCGCGCGCCACCGCCGGCCCGCGCACCATAAGCCGCCCGAAAGCCTTGCCGTCGTGCGGCTTCAGGTTGCCGTCGTCGTCGGTGATCTTCAATTCCACGCCGAACGGCGCACGACCCTGCTTGAGCTTGGCTTTGATACGGTCGTCGTGGCCGAGCTTGACGTGTTCGGGGTGAGGTTTGCCGAAGGTGCCGATGGGGCTCATCTCGGTCATGCCCCAGGCGTGGATGACCTCGACGCCGTAATCGTCTTCATATGCACGCAGCACCGCTTCGGGGATCGCCGAGCCTCCAATGGCGACGCGGCGCAGCGTCGAGAACTTGAGGCCGTTGTCGCGTACATGATTGAGCAGCGCGAGCTGCACGGTCGGCACGCCGGCGATGAAGGTGACGCCCTCGCCTTCGATAAGCTCATACAAATTGGCGCCGTCGAGCTTCGGTCCCGGCATGACCAGCTTGGCCCCGCACATTGGGGCCACGAAGGTTATCGCCCAGGCATTGGCGTGGAACATCGGCGCGATGGGCATGACCGCGTCCTGCGCGCCGCAGCCGAAGCCGTCGGTCTGGTTGGCCATCATTGCGTGGAGGACGTTGGAGCGATGCGAGTAGAGCACGCCCTTGGGATCGCCAGTGGTGCCGGAGGTGTAGCAAAGACCGGCCGCGGTGTGTTCGTCAAATCCGCCCCAGGCGGCATCCGTGGAGTGGCCGTGCAGGAAAGCGTCGTAGGCGACAAAGTGCGGGATCGCGCCAGCCGGCGCCTGCGCGCGATCGCTCAGCAGCACGAATGTCGTCACCGTCTTGAGAAGCGGCGCGATCTTCTCGACGATCGGTATGAAGGTGGTGTCGAGGAAAAGAATCTTGTCCTCGGCGTGATTGATGATCCAGGCGATCTGTTCGGGAAACAAACGTGGGTTCACGGTATGCAGCACCGCGCCCATGTTCATGGCGCCGTACCAGATCTCCATGTGGCGATCGGTGGTCCACGCCAGCGTGCCGACGCGGTCGCCCGACGCCACGCCGCGCGCTCGGAAGGCATTGGTAGCGCGCTTTGCGTTTTCCCAAACGGCTGCGTAGTTGCTGCGCGTGATCGGCCCCTCGGTGCTGCGGGTCACCACTTCGCGGCGCGGGAAATTGGTCTTCGCATGGTCGATGATCTTGTCGACCGTCAGCGGCCATTCCTGCATGAGCCCGAGCATCGCATCTGCCTCCGTTTCGCCCTCTGCCGGGGCGCTCAATAGGAGACGCTAGAACGAAAATCAGCAAACCGCCAACCTTCATCGGTCAAGCCGCTGACGGACCGGGCCCCTCGGAACCGGTTAGGGATAGAGCCGCCTTTTCACCCAGGGCGCCTCGGCGCTCGAGCGTTCGAAGGCCAAACGGTCGTGCAAGCGGAACGGCCGGTCGCGCCAGAACTCGATAGCGAGCGGCACGACGCGCCAGCCGCGCCAGTATGCGGGACGCGGCACCTCGCCTAAGCCGAACTTGGCGGCGTACTCGGCTATGCGCTTCTCGAGAGCATGGCGGTCCTCCAGCGGACGCGATTGCTGGCTCGCCCACGCTCCGAGGCGCGCCCCTCGATCGCGGCTGCGAAAATAGGCGTCGGCCTCGGCGCCGCTCACCGCCTCGACCACGCCGCGGACGCGCACCTGCCGCCGCAGGCTCTTCCAATGGAAGCAAAGCGCCGCGCGCGGATTGGCTTCGAGTTCACGTCCCTTGGCGCTCTCCGCATTGGAGTAGAAAACAAAACCCAGCCTGTCGAAGCCCTTCAGCAAGACCATGCGCACGTCCGGGAAACCCGAAGCATCAGCCGTGGCGAGCGCCATGCCATTGGGGTCGCTCGGTTCCTTTTCCGCAGCCTCCTTGAACCAGCGTTCGAAGAGCGCAAACGGTTCATGCTCGGCAAACAGGGCCTGATCATCCGGCGGCGGCGCTCCATCGGGATCGTACTTGGGCGAAGGCGGGATAAGGTCGTCGCCTGACACGGAATCGTGCTCCCTATAGACTTGCCTTCGATATAAGCGTTTCGGGTCCCATGTCCCACAACACCTTCGGCCACCTTTTCCGCGTCACCACCTGGGGCGAAAGCCATGGTCCGGGGATAGGCTGCGTCGTCGACGGCTGCCCGCCTGGAATGCCGCTGACCGAAAGCGACGTGCAGTATTGGCTGGACCGGCGCCGCCCCGGCACGAGCCGCTTTGTCACGCAACGGCGTGAACCCGATCAGGTGAAGATCATGTCGGGCGTGTTCGGCGACGATCGCACCGAACGCCAGGTCACGACCGGCGCGCCCATCGCCATGGTGATCGAGAACGCCGATCAGCGCGGGCGCGACTACGACGACATCCGCGATCTCTATCGCCCCGGCCATGCCGACTACACTTATGACGCCAAGTACGGCGTCCGCGACTATCGCGGCGGGGGAAGATCGTCGGCGCGCGAGACGGCGGCGCGCGTGGCGGCGGGCGCGGTGGCGCGGCGGGTGCTGGGTGACGGCGTCAGAATCCGCGCTGCATTGGTGCAGATCGGCAAGATCGGCATCGATCGCGGCAAATGGAGTTGGGACGAGGTCGAGAACAATCCGTTCTGGTCACCCGACACCGAGGCGGCGAAGCGATGGGGGCGGTTGCTCGACGAAACACGCAAGGACGGCAATTCGGTGGGGGCGGTGATCGAAGTGGAAGCAACGGGCGTGCCGGCGGGCTGGGGCTCTCCTGTCTACGGCAAACTTGATGCGGAGATCGCCGGGGCGCTGATGGGCATCAACGCAGCCAAGGGCGTGGAGATCGGCGCTGGCTTTGAAGCGGCGGCGCTGACAGGCGTGGAGAACGCCGACGAGATGCGTGCGGGCAATGACGGCAAGCCGATCTTCCTGTCCAACCGCGCTGGGGGCATTCTCGGTGGTATCTCGACTGGGCAGCCGATCATCGCGCGCGTGGCGATCAAGCCGACGTCTTCGATCCTCACGCCACGCCAGACGATAGACCGCGGAGGCAAGGGCGCTGAGATCAGCACCAAGGGCCGCCACGATCCGTGCGTCGGCATTCGCGGCGCGCCGGTAGTGGAGGCGATGCTGGCGTGCGTGCTGGCGGACGCGAAACTCCGCCATCGCGGGCAGACCGGAAACTAACCTCTCTCCGGCGCAGAGAGGCGGACGCGCTCACGCCGCCTGTACATCGCCCTGCGGCGGCGCCGGCGCGGTCGGCGGCGGCGATACTGGCGCAGCCGGGGGCGCAGAAAACGCCTGGCGCTTCACCTTCGCCACTATGTACGCCGCGATGGTGTCGGCGACTTCCGGCTGATCGAAATAGGTCGTGTGAATCAGGCTGTCCCACGTCATCGCATCTGTGGTGAGCGAGGTGAGTGAGGCGCTCGAATCGCCGCCGACGCTGAACAGCGCCCAGCGATACTTGTCGATCAGCTTGCCCGCCGCATCGTGGGCGCCCACCTGCATCCGTGCGGCGCACTCGCCGGTGATCTTGTGCTCCTGCGTCTCGTGGGTGTGCGATTGGGGCGACACGTTGCAGAGGACTTGATCGCCGTCGCGCCCATAGGCGATGCCGCGCAGCACCCCCGCGACGAAGCGATTGAGCGAGCCGCGCGCGCCGACTTCCTGGGCGCCGCCTATCACAAACCGATAGATGGCGTAGAAACCGATGAACACAGCCGGCGCAAACAAGAGTCCAAGGAAAGTCAGTGCGACGACGTTGCTGATCGGCGAGTTTTCCACCGCCGAGGCCTCGAAATTCAAAACGTCGGCCCAGTGGAACGCATACGCGAGCGGATTCAGAAGCGCGATGGCGATGACCGACAGGACGCCGAGGCTGATGGCGGCGCCGCGCGAGCCGCGAAACAGCGAGCCGCGAGGAAACGCCTCCACCGGCAATTCCTGCACTCGCTCCAAGAACGAGATGGCTTCGTCGTTATCGTGCCAGATTGAAAAAATCTGCGTCTTGGTTCTGCCCCCACGCCGCGGGCGCAAGATGCGCCGTATGCCTTGGCGCGACAAGTTCAGCATGAACAGCACGCTCGGTCCGATCACTGCAATATAAAGCAACCACAGCACCAACATGGCGCTCCGCTCTTGCGGACTGCCGGTCAGGATCGAATAGAGCGAAAACAGCGCCGTGATCGGAAACGCAATGGCGCTGCCCCATGCGATGACCAAGAACACGATTCCCGCCGCTGCTTGAATCCATCCCGTCCGCACGTCGAAGAACGGCGTGCCGACGGTGATCAGGCTGTCGAAGCGTTCGTGCGCTTCGTGGCGCCGCAGCCCCCACTTCAGCAGCACTGCCGCATCGTTGGCGACGTTGCCGCCGTGGCTGTGGCCAATGATGTGGATGCCGGCATAACGGCCCCTCAGACGCCGGATGAGCGCCGCCAATCGGTCGGCGCCGCGCTCGCGCTCCCAGGCGCTGTTGGCGCCGGACCAGAGATGAGGGACGATCTCGGATTCGATCCCCTGCGCGGCCAAGTCGCGCTTCAGTCGTTCGCTGAACGCCGAGCCGCGTTGGAACCATTTCTCGCCGTCCGGGCCCTTCGCGGTGTCGCCGGTGCCATGCACCGTGACGATGGCGATCACATCCGAATTCTTCGGCATCTCCCCCTCCACGTTGGGAGCTTATGGGCCTGCGCGCCCGAGAGCAACCAAACCAGGGTGGCTGCGCAGCGATTGGTGGAACCGGCGCTCGGCCAGACAGTTTAAGCGCCGAGAGCGAGCCATGTTCGATACACTGAAGAACAATCCCGTCCTGCGCGAGCGCGTCTTCGGCTTGACCGCGATCGCCGCCATTCTCATCGCCGGCGCGGCATGTATTGACGCGATGCTCACCAGCGGCTGGCAACCACCCGGCGAGGCCCACGCCCCGACAGTTATCGCTGCCGAGACGCGACCGGAATATCGGAGCGGGCTGGATCAGCGGCAGGCAAGCGCGCCGCTGGCGCGAGCGCCAACCGCCGAGCGATCCGCATCCGCCTCAGATGACGTCACGCAGATGAGCGGCCCGCTTGACGGCGTCGCCGATAGCGAGGGAGCTGCGGCTCCCCTCAGTTCCGTGGCGCCGCTTGCTGCACCGGAGCAGTCCGCGCAAGCAGCCGACGAGCGCAACGCCGATCAGCGTTTCGACACGATCGAAGGAGACGTGCAACAGGCCACGACGGCGATGACGGCGGACCCAAACAAGACGCCGAGCCCCTCCTGAGCGCTCGATCGGCGAGCCACACCTCGCCGCCAGCGCCCGGCCGCGCAGAACATTAAGGTTGCAGGTCTCGATTGTCTTATTTGCGGAACCGCATCACCTTCGTCAGGAACGCCAACTCCGTTTCATCGACCTCCAAACCTACTTCACCGAACAGCTCGGCAAAATCTTCATTCAGGTACGAATTGAAGAAGGGTTCATGGAAGCCGACCGGAAAATACTCGAGCATCTGATCCATATCCGGCGCATCCCCTGTCTGGATGGAATCAGCCAGTACCAAAACACCGCCAGGCTTCAGGAGTCGCGCCATCTCGCGGGCGGCGTCGCGCCGGATGCGCGGCGGCAATTCGTGGAAGAGATAGACGCAGGAGATCGCATCGAAACTCGCGTCGTCGAACGGCGCCTGCTCTATCGCGCCCTGCACGACATCGACGTGGCGCCAAGGCGTTAGCCGCTCGCGCGCTTCGGCGACATAAGCCGGGGACAGATCGAGTCCCGTCGCCGGCATGCGCGGAAACGCCGCCATAACCTGACGCAAGAACCGTCCGTTGCCGCACGCCACGTCCAGAAGCCTGACGCCGCGCTGGTCGCGCCCCTTGACGCCGCGCGCGAGCGAACCCAGCGCAATCCGGCGCATCGCATCGGCTGCGCCACCGAACAGGATTTCGACCTGCGTGTCGTAAAGCTTGGCGCTTTCTTCGGTGAGCCAGCCGCCGCTCTGGTAGTGAAAGTTCTGCAGGTAATATGTTGGGTAGCGGCTCTCGCCATCGGCGCGCACCGCATCGCGCACTTCAACGCCGCCGCGCTGCAGGCGGCGGGCGTCGACATTGGGAAGGTCGCGAAAGAAGCGCGCCGAATTGCGCAGCGCCGAGAGCGCACGGGTGACCCGCATATCGTCCGGCGCGGGATAAAGCCCCGCCTCGATATTGGCGCGATCCTTGGCGAAAAGCGCGAGGAATGCCGCGCGCATACGCGTTGGATCGCCGCTCTTCGCACGCGGCTTGAACTTTGGTTCACCCGGTCGATTGAAGGGGCCGGAGACGCGTTTGGCCAGCAGGTATTGGCTCATATACCAGGCCACGCGCGCACTTTGTGCAGCGGCGTAGCGGGCGCGGCCAAGATCACGGCGCAAACTCATGCGCGATAGTCTAGCGTTTGGCGCGCGGGCGTCGAGGCGGGGGCTTGTCCGGCGCGGGTTTTGGGTCCGGCCACGTCTTGATGCGCTTCATCAAGCCAGGAATCTTGAGCCGCCCCTCCGGCCGCGTCTTGCCGCGCACCGACACGTTGGCTTGGTGCACAGTGTCGGGATCGCCCGAAACCAGCGGATGCCACCAGAAGAGATCCCGATTCTGGTGCACTAGGCGATAGGCGCAGGTCTTCGGCAGCCAGTTCAGCTCCGGCACGTTCTGAGGCGTGAGCTTCACGCAATCGTTCACGAGCTTCTGGCGATTGGGATAGTCCGAACAGCGACAGGCGCCGGAGTCGAACAATTTGCAGGCGACATCAGTGAGATAGATTTCGCCAGTGTCCTCATCTTCGAGTCCGACAAGACAACATTTGCCGCAGCCGTCGCAGAGGCTCTCCCACTCCGCTTCGGTCATCTCGGCGAGCGTCTTGGTCTTCCAGAATGGCGGCTCGCCCGCGTCCGCCATCAGCGTTCCGTATGATGCGCGCCTAGACCTTGCGAGATGCGAAGCCCGCGCGCGCGCAACTCGGCTTCCATCTGACGGGTAGTCTCATCGCAGGTTGGGAAGCGCGCCTCCTGATCACGATAGCCGTGATTGAAAGCAGCCGTCAGGTCGTCGCTGTATTGCGGCTCACGCTGGATGACGCCTTGCATGTAGGTGCGCCAGCGCTGATCCCCGCGGCCCTCGCAGAGAATGCGCAGGTAATGCGAGCCGCCGAGCACCTCGGCCAGATCGGTCAGCTGCTGGCGGTACCAGTCGTCGCCGCGGGGCGCTGTCTGCGGCTGCGCAAGAGCTGGGGACGCAGCGGCCGTCGCCGCCGCCGCGAGCGCCATGAAGACGTGACGGAACATGGCGCGCGGATAGCCCGCAATGAGGGCGTGCTTGTGGCGCATTTCTTCAGTTCTTCAGGCCGCGTGCACTGCCGGCTTTTGGCTGCTCCATGGTTTCGCTTGTTCCAATTCGTACGCCAATTCAAGCAGGCGTCGCTCCTGGCCCTTTGCAGAGGCGAAATGGGAGCCGATTGGCATGCCGCTTTGGGGCGACTGCGCCAGCGGCAGGCTGATAGCCGGCGCGCCGGCCACGTTCTGCAGGGGGGTGTAGCCGACATAGCGTTCGGCGCGCGCGAAGGCGTCCATCCCCCTGGCGGGACCCATCTCGCCAAGCGCCGGCGGCGTCGACGTGAGCACCGGCGTCAGCAGAATGTCGATATCGTCAAAGAGTGCGGCATAGGCCGATTCCACGCCGCGCAGCACCGCTACCGCGCGCTCGAGCGCATCCGGCGCGGCGTTCTCACTCACGTTGATCAGGCCGATTGTCATGGGCTCGAGCAGCGCATCGAGAGGCGTGTTTCCCGCTGCTGCGCGGAGCCCCTTCGTCGCTTCCGCCGCAACCGCCGCCCACACCATAGTGAAAGCGCCGGCGACGGCGTCGCCGTCGAACGGCAGCTTCATTTCACGGACGCTGTGACCGAGATCGCGGCAAAGCGTAGCCGCATCTTCCGTGGCTTCGCGCACGTCGGATTCCGGGTCGCGGCCGCGTAGGTCGCGGATGCTCACGCCGATGCGCAGCCGCTGCCTGCTCGCGCCGCCGACCATGCCGACCGGCGCCAGTTGCGCGCCGGCGCCCGTCTGCTCGCTCACAGCCAGCCACGCCGCGGTGTCGCGAACGCTGCGGCTGACGCAGCCATTGACAGAAAGCACGACACCAACTTCCAGAGGGCGCGCATCAACGGTGCGATCGCGCGAGACCTTGAGGCCAACCAGCCCGTTGCACGAGGCCGGAATGCGGATCGATCCGCCTCCGTCGCTGGCGTGCGCGATCGGCACGGCGCCGGACGCGACCGCGACCGCCGCACCGCCGGAGGAACCGCCGGAAGATTTGTTTACATCCCACGGATTGCGCGTGGGGCCGCCGAGCAGCGGCTCCGTCGTCGCGGTGAGGCCGAACTCCGGCGTCGCCGACTTGCCGAGAGGCACGAGCCCCGATGCGAGCAGCGCGTCGGCGTACGGCGACTGATCCGGCAGCTGGAAATTGGCGAGGCCGCGACAGCCGTATTTGGTCGGCATGCCCGTCAGCGGCAGCAAGTCCTTGATCAGCGTCGGCACGCCCGCAAAGGGCCCGCTCGCTGGCGCGCTTGCCGTGCGCTCGCGGCCGTAGTCGAAAGCCTCGGTAACGAGGAAGTTGAGCTGCGGATTCAGGCGCTGAATGCGGGCGATCGCCGCCTCCGCCGCTTCCTGCGGGGTGAAGTCCTTGGCGCGAATGCGCTCGGCAATGCCAGTCGCATCGAGATCGCCGAGCACGTCGGTCATCGGTTTCCTCCGTTGGGCGGCCGATACTCTGCCCGCTCTCGCATTGGCCGCAAGCGGATTGTCTTGCCTTTACGGCAGCAACGCGCCAGGAGGCGGCATGAAGCGCATTCGCGCCGACCTCCTGCTCGTTGCGCGCGGTCTCGCCGAAAGCCGCGCAAAAGCGCGCGCAGCCATCGAGGCGGGCGGCGTGCGCGCTGACGGCGCATCGGTTGCAAAGCCGTCAGAACTAATCGCCGAGCAGGCCGCGCTCGAGATGACGGCGCCTCATCCCTGGGTGTCGCGCGGCGGCGTCAAATTGGCGCACGCGCTAGACGCGTTCCGCATCGATCCCGCGCGGCGCGTTTGCGCCGATATAGGCGCGTCGACGGGCGGCTTCACTCAGGTCCTGCTGAGCCGCGGCGCGCGGAAAGTTTACGCGGTCGATGTAGGTCAGGGACAATTGCACGCTTCGCTGCGCGGCGATCCGTGCGTCGTCAGCCTCGAGAAGCAGGACGCACGCGCGCTGACCCGCGATCAAATCGCGGAACCCCCATCACTCATCGTGTGCGACGTGAGCTTCATTGGCGCCTCGAAGGCGTTGGCGGCGCCGTTGGCGCTCGCGGCGCCACGCGCCGACCTGATCGTGCTGATTAAACCGCAGTTCGAAGCCGGCCCGCACAAGAAGCCGGTGCTGGACGCGGAGGCCGCCGGCGCTGCGGCTCAAGAGGCGATCACCGCGCTCGACGGCCTGAACGGTTTTCGCTTGGTGGCTGCCGTCAATTCCCCCATTTGCGGCGGCGACGGCAATCGTGAGCGGCTCGTACACTATCGCCGCACATGAAGTCGCCCCGGCCTGGACCGGGGCGAAGTCTCTACGGGGTTATTCTGGTCTACTTGCCGCCGTAATAGTCGTCGGGACCGCCATCGAGGCCGGAGTCGTCGCCGCGGTAATAGCCGTCGTCGCCGCGGTAGCCGTCGCTATCTGCATAGCGATCATCGTAGGGCGGCTGTGCTTGGCCGTAGTACGGATCGTAATTTCCCGAAACGTAACCCTTGCATTGCGGCGTTTGGCTGGCGGTCGAATTGCCGATGGCGCCGCCGACGAAAGCGCCTACGACCGCGCCGAGGATCGATCCGTCCGTGCGGTGATGGGTCGCCGCCATGTGACTGCCGGCGATGGCGCCCGCGAGACCGCCGATGGCCGCGCCGCCGACGGTCCGGTTGGTGTGGCTTTGCTGACAGTCCCGCGATTGAGCGACGTACTCATCGTGATAGGACCGGTACTGCTGAGCGAAGGCGGGCTGAGTAAACGCGGCCAATGCCAGCGCTGAAACGGCTAGGAGAACTTGACCACGCATGACGGGCTCCTGTCTGTCAGCGCTAAACAACCAGATTCAACCTGAACCACGCATGAAGCACACAAATCGGTCAGTCCTGGGGCGCCGGCCGGCAGCGGCAATGACAGCGGCGGATGCGCCGCCGTTAGAGAAAACGCTTGAAATTACAACCGTTGGCGCACGCGGCGACGGATTGGCGCACAGCGCCCGCGGCGTCATCTATGCGGCGCTCACCCTGCCCGGCGAACGGGTGCGAGCGCGCATCGCGGGCGACCGGGCCGAAATCGCGGAAATCCTGAAGCCGAGTGAGGCGCGGCAAGCTGCCGCGTGCCAGCATTTCGGCCGCTGCGGCGGCTGCCAGCTCCAACACTGGCGCGAAGCAGAATATCTGGCTTGGAAACGCAGTCTCGTTGTCGACGCGCTCTCCAAACGCGGCCTCGGCAGGGCGACGGTGGACGCGACCATCGCAGCCTGGGGGGAAGGCCGTCGCCGCGCTGCATTTCACGCTGCGCGCGAAAACGGCCGCGTGCGCATCGGCTTTATCGAGCGCGGCGGCGCGCGACTGACGCCGATTGTGCAATGCCCCGCACTTGCGCCTCGGCTCGAAGCCATCGCCTTGAGACTCGCGCCGTTGGCGGAGCTCGCGCTGCCGCCGCGCGGCGAAATCACGCTGCAATGCTTGTTGACGGACGCCGGTGTCGACGTGTCCATCAAAGGCGCCGCTCGCCCCCGTTCCGAACGCGCGAACCTTGAGAAGCTGAGCGCGGCGGCGACGGAGCTTGGCCTCGCGCGCCTCTCCATCGATGGCGACCTCATTGTGGAGCGGGCCAAGCCGCTTGTCCGCCTGGGCCGCGCCAGCGTCCTTCCACCCCCGGGAGCTTTTCTCCAGCCTACCGTTCAAGGCGAAGAGACGCTTGCCGGTCTTGCGATCGAGGCGATCGGCGATTCGGGGCGGGTGATCGATCTCTTCTCCGGGATCGGCACGTTCGCGTTGCGCGCCGCCGAACGCGCGGAGGTGCTTGCGGTGGAAAGTGAGACGGCGATGCTCGATGCGCTCAAACATGCGGCTGACAACGCCGGCGGTGCGCTGAAGCAAGTGACGACGCTGCGGCGCGATCTGCTGCGCACGCCGGTATCCAGCCTCGAAATGAAGAAGTTCGGCGCCGCCATCATCGACCCGCCGCGCTCCGGCGCACGCCTGCAGATTGAGCAAATTGCCCGCGCCCCGATCCGCCGCGTCGCTTACGTGTCGTGCGACGCGCCCACCTTCGCGCGCGATGTGAAGGTGCTTATCGACCACGGCTTTTCGCTCGCCCGCGTGACGCCAGTCGATCAATTCCGCTGGAGCCCGCACATCGAGATCGTCGGCGCGCTTGAGCGTTAGCGCTTCGCCCAAATCTCCTCGAGCCATGCCGCGCCCGGCGCGCCTGCTTCTGGCCGGCCCGCCCGCGCCAGAAACAAGTGCCGGACAATCTCCGCCTGGCTCTCGATGTTGTAGTCCTTGAGGCCTGCGCCCGGTCGCGGCGCGTACACATACGCCTTCTTTCCGAGCGCACCGAACTTCGCCACGGCCAACACCCTTCCCTGCGCCGCCTGCCAAACATGCGTGAGTTCATGCACGAACCAGCCCTGCTCATTCAGCGGCGCGCTGGCGAAGTCACGCACAGCCCGCCAACGTGCGAACACAATCGTCTTGCCGAGCGGCACAACGGCGCCGAACGGCAAGGGCGGCGCCTGCAGGACGCGTACGGCGTCCCACTGGATCGCGTCGCCGAACAGATCGCGCCCGAGCGCGATTTCGCCGGACGTAATCGCGCGCCTTTCCCAAGGCAGCATCGGCGAGGCCATTGTCGGCGCCATGAAGCCAATCTAGCGGAAGAAACAGCGGCTTGGCCAAGCCGGGCCGCCCTTACGCGCACTCGCGCCGGAAGGGCCGCACGCCAAACCGTCGCGACAAGCACGGTGAAAATGCGTACATAGTCCGCCAATGCCTGCACCGTTCGAAATCCAGGTGGCCCGCATCGAAACACTGGCGCTCGACGCCGTGGTGAACGCGGCCAACACGCGGCTGATGCCAGGCGGCGGCGTTGACGGCGCCCTGCGCGCCGCCGCCGGCGATGAGCTCACGCGCTTGACCGACACCCTCGGCCCGATCGAAGAAGGCGGCGCGACTGTCACACCCGGCTTCAAATTGCCGGCACGCTACATCATCCACACCGCAGCGCCGGTATGGCACGCGCCCGGTGAGAAAGGCGCGAAAGTCGCCACGCTGGCGCGCTGCTACACCGCATCGATCGTGATGGCGTCGTCGCGTCAATTCGCGTCGCTCGCTTTCCCGTGCCTCGGCACCGGCAATTTCGGCTGGCCGCGCGACTTCGCCTGCGCCATCGCGATCGCCGCCTGCGAAGAAGCGCTGGCAAGAGCCCCGAGCATCACGCGGTTGGTGTTTTGTTGTTTCACCGAGGCGGATGCGACGCCGTACCGGGCGGCGCTCAGGTAGCCGGAAACACTCGCAGCAGATGTGGGCATTGGCCCAGACGCGCGAATGGGGTTAGCTCTCGCCGAAGAAGGTCTGCATTGGTGTCCCGTCCGCTCATACTCAAACAGTTCATGAGTCACCCGAATGTCGGTGATGTTGCAAGCAGCCTGATCGTTTCGAAGCTTCTCAAACGCGACGTCCTGGTTTTCGGGCCCGAGCCGCTCCACGCGCCCAACCTCCTGGGAATTGGATCAATCCTGAACTGGGCGGACGCCAACTCGGTCGTTTGGGGTTCCGGCTGCATTGCTGTCGACGCCCTCCCGCAAGCAAAGCCGCGCGCCGTAGTCGCCGCGCGCGGACCGCTGACGTGCGAGCAATTGCAGCGAATTGGAGTGCCCGCTCCCGTCGTGCTTGGAGACCCTGGTTGGCTGATCGGCGATGTCTATCCTCTCCCGCGGTCGCCCGAACAGAATCTCATCGCGCTGATCCCCCACTATGCGGACCTGACACATCCCTTCGTGGAAGAAGCGCGCAGGCAAGGCGCGGTCGTGATCAGTCCGCTCATGCCTGTGCAAGCGTTTCTGGACGCCCTCACGACGGCGGAAGTGATCATTTCGTCGTCCTTGCACGGCGTCGTATTCGCGCATGCCCTCGGCCGGCCAGCCGCCTGGATCGAATTGTCGGACCGGGTCATCGGCGGACGATTCAAGTTCATGGACTATTTCGCTTCGGTTAGCCTGGTGGGCGATGCTGTTCCTCGGGTCACAACGAACGACAGCCTGTCGAGCGCCGCCAAACGCGCCGTTCCCGCCGGACACGCAGTCGATCTGCAAGGTCTTCGGGAGGCGCTTAGCATGGCGGAAACCATGCTCGCGTCGGAGTGACGCCGCGCCATCACACATTTGACCTGGCCCGTTCAGTACCTCTACTTGTTATTCTCACGATATGCCGCCGCCCCCCGACCGTTTCACGCAGCAGCCGCAACTCCTCGCGGCTCAGGCAAAGCTCCGGGAAGCGTTGGCGCTTCACCAAAACGGTCATTTCGAGCAGGCGCGACAGCTCTACGAAGCCGCCTTGAAGCTTCAGCCAAAGAATGCCGACGCTCTGCATCTGCTGGGTGTCCTCGCGTCGCAGACGGCAAACCATCAGCGCGCCGCCGATCTCATCGGCCGGGCGATCGCAATCAATCCAAAGAATCCAGCGTTTCACTTCAATCGTGGTTCTGCGCTTCAGCAGCTCGGCCGCTTCGCCGAAGCGCTGACCGCGTACGACGCAGGATTGGCGCTCAAGTCCGATGTCGCGGAGGCGTTCAACAATCGAGGCAACGTGCTGCAGGCGCTTGGCCGCTTCGCCGAGGCGATAGCCAGTTATGACCGGGCGCTTTCGCTACGCACCGGCAACCCTCAGGCCCACAACAATCGCGGCAATGCTTTGCAGGCGCTGCAACGATTTGAAGAAGCCATCGCCAGCTACGACCGCGCCCTGGCGTTGAAGCCGGACTACGCCCTGGCCTTCGCAAGCCGAGGCGATGCGCTCCAGATGCTGGAGCGCTTGGACGAGGCGAACACCAGCTACCTCAGCGCGCTGGCGGTCAACCCATACCTCGCCGAGGCCCACTACAATCGCGGCAATGCACTGCAGGCGATGCGGCGCTTCGACGAAGCGATCCTCTGCTACAATAACGCCCTCGTCCTCGAACCGGACCATGCCGCCGCACAACACAATCTCGGCAACGCACTGCAGTCGGTGGGGCGCTTCGACGAAGCGTTGGTCAGCTACAGCAAGGCGCTGGCGCTCAGGCCGGAAAGCACCGAGACTTATCTCAACCAAGGCGTCGCGCTACGAGCGCTGAAGCGCTTCGAGGATGCGGTTGTCAGCTTCGATGCCGCGATTAGAATCAGACCCGACAATACCGATGCTTACGTCGAGCGCGGACTCGCCCTTCAGGAGCTCCAACGCTTCGAAGACGCCGTCGCGAGCTATGGCAATGCGTTAAAGCTCCAACCGAACAGAGCAGAAGCGCTCAACAATCGCGGCGTTGCGCTCCACGCCCTCAAGAAATTCGAAGAGGCGCTTGCCGACTACCAAGCCGTGCTGGCGCTAAAGCCGGACAACGCGGATGCTCATGTCAATCGCGGCAACGCGTTGCAGGAATTGAAGCGGTTCGACGAGGCGCTTGCGAGCTACGATGCGGCGCTTGCACTCGAGCCGAATAATGCCGGCCTCTACACCAATCGGGGCGTTACATTGCAGGCGCTCAAGCGCTTGGACGAAGCGATCGCCAGTTACGACCACGCCCTCGCGTTGATTCCAGAGAGCACTGAAGCGCATTACGGCCGCGGCAACGCACCGCAACTTCGCGATCGACCAGATGCAGCAGCGGCAAGTTTCGACAAGGCGCTGGCGGCACCGCCTGAATTTCTGCTCGGCACGTATCTGCACGCTAAGATGCAGGTCTGCGATTGGAGTTCGCTCGATCGCAATCTGGCAAAGCTTTCCGCGGATATCGCAGCCGGCAAGAGAGCGGCGCCGCCATTTGCGGCAATCACCTTGTTCGACGAACCGGAACTTCAGCTGGCGGCGGCAAGGACCTGGGCGGAGGCCAAGCACCCACATCCCGCGCCACCTCGCCAGCTCAGAACCCGGGCCCCGCACGAGAGGGTGCGCATCGGTTATTATTCATCGGATTTCCACGACCACGCCACGACCTACTTGATCGCCGAAATGCTGGAAGAACACGATCGGCGGCGATTTGAGACCTTCGGCTTCTCTTTCGGCCCTGATGCGGACGATCGCATGCGTAGGCGTGTTTTGGCTGCCCTCGACCACTTCATCGACATCAGAGGACTCAGCGATCGCGAAGTCGCGGCAATGTCCGCGGAGCGAGGGATCGATATTGCGGTGGACCTGAAGGGCTACACCGGCGACTCCAGACTCGGGCTCTTTGCGGAGCGCTGCGCCCCCATCCAGGTCAGTTATCTCGGGTTTCCTGGAACCACCGGCGCCAACTTCATCGACTATATCATAGCGGACAGAATTCTCATACCGCCTGAAGGTAAGGCGGGCTTCTCGGAGAAGATCGCATACCTTCCCGGAAGCTACCAAGCTAACGATTCGAAGCGGCAAATATCGCAGCGCGGTTTCAGCAGGAAGGACGTTGGCCTTCCTGAGGCAGGCTTCGTGTTTTGCTGCCTCAACAACAATTTCAAGATCACGCCTCGAATGTTCGGCGTTTGGACGCAGATTCTCGGTGAGGTGCAAGACAGCGTGCTCTGGTTGCTCGAAGACAATCCCACAGCGGCCGTAAACATGCGCAAGGAGGCGGAAGCCGGAGGGATCGACAGCGGACGCTTGGTGTTTGCGCCGCGCATGTCCACCGACGACCACTTGGCGCGGCAGAAGTGCGCAGACTTGTTTCTGGACACGTTGCCCTGCAACGCACACACAACTGCAAGCGACGCCTTGTGGGTCGGGCTGCCGGTGCTCACGCTTCCGGGCAAGGCGTTTGCAGGGCGCGTCGCCGCCAGCCTCCTGCACGCTCTTGATTTCCCGGAGTTGATCGCCAATAGCGAAGCGGACTACGCAGCCAAGGCGATACACCTCGCGTCAAACGCCGACGCCCTGCGCGCGCTGAAGGCGAAGCTTGAACGAAACAAGCTGACATCGCCGCTCTTCAACGGCAAGCTTCTCGCCGAACATATCGAAGCCGCCTATGAAGCCATGTACGATCGGCGCCGGGCGGGCTTGGCGCCCGATCACATCGAGATTTGATTGCGGATTTGGTCTGCGAGTATCAAGCCAATCAATTAGGCGGGCTGCAGGGTTTCCGAGAAGCGCAGCGGTTCGCCAACCGCGGGCGTCGTCACCTGTCCATCCATCATTACCACCATGCCGCGGATGATCGTCGCCATCGGCCAGCCCTTGGCCTCGAAGCCGGCGAACGGCGTCCAACCCGCGCGCGTCGCCTGATCCTCGTCGCGGATGGTGCGGCGGGCTTTCAGATCGACCAACGTGAAATCCGCATCGTAGCCGAGTGCGATGCGGCCCTTGTCGGCAATACCGAAAATCCGATTTGGCCCGTGCGAGGTGAGATCGACAAAGCGCGCCAGCGAAAGCCGCCCTTCCGCTACATGCGTCAGCATCACGGGCACCAGCGTCTGGACCCCCGGCATCCCTGATGGCGATTTCGGATAGGGCTGCTCCTTCTCCGCGCGCGTATGGGGGGCATGGTCGGTGCCGATCACATCGACGACGCCCTGGGAAATGCCGAAACTCCAAAGTGACGCCATGTCCGCTGCATACCGGATCGGTGGGTTCATCTGCGCAAAACCCTTGACCCGCTGGTAGATCTGCGGGCCGGCGAAGGTCAGAAATTGCGGCGTGGTCTCGACCGTGGCGACATCCTTCGCCGTCGCCAAAAACTCCATCTCGATCGCGGACGAAACGTGCAGCACATGCACGCGTTTGCCGTACTTCCGCGCCGCGGCCACCAGGCGCCTTACCGCGATGAGCGCGGTCTGGTCGTCGCGCACCTCCGGATGGCTTGTCCAATCGCCCTCGCGCGCCAGCGGCTTGCGCTCGTTCAAGCGCGCCTCATCCTCGGCGTGGAATGCGCCGCGCCGGCGGATGTTCTTCAGGATGCGGTGGAGACCCTCGTCATCGCCGACCAGAAGCGTGCCGGTCGAAGAGCCCATGAATGTCTTCACCCCGCAACAGCCGGGGACGCGTTCGAGTTCGCCGAGCTGGTCGGCGTTCTCGTGCGTCGCGCCGACATAGAAGGCATGATCCACATGCGCCCGGCCCTTTGCGCGCTTCAGCTTGTCGTTCAGCGCATCGAGGCTGGTGGTCGGCGGCGCCGTGTTCGGCATTTCGAACACCGCGGTGACGCCGCCCAGCGCCGCCGCGCGCGTGCCGGACTCCAGATCCTCCTTGTGCTCATTGCCCGGTTCGCGGAAATGCACCTGCGTATCGATCACGCCAGGCAGCACGTGGAGGCCCTTGGCCTCGACCACCCGATCGGCCGAAGCGCGCGAGAGATCGCCGATGGCGGCGATGCGGCCGCCGCTGACGCCAATGTCGCCAAGGCCTTCGCCTGCATGATTGACGATCACGCCGCCGCGAATGACGAGGTCGAACCCGCTCAACGCAATCCTCCAGCGTGCAACAGCTCCAGCGCCGCCGCTTCCACCGCGTCGATGCTGACATCCTCCATCGCGCCGCCGCCGTCCAGTGCGGATGCTTCGGCGAAGCTGCGGCCGCGGATGGCGCGCGTCCTCGGCCCGCACGGGGCGCGCACGCGTTCGTCGGTTGGACCGAAGATAGCGAGCGTCGGTGCGCCGGCTGCGGCGGCGATGTGAGCCAGCGCGTTGTCGTTGCCGATGCAGAGCGTGGCCCGCTCCATGAGCGCCGCGGCGGCGAGCAGGTCGATCCCCCGACCGAGATCGACAGCCGCGACGCCGTCGGCGTCCAGACTTGAGGCGATTGCCCGCGCCGTCTCGGCGTCGCGCGCCGCGGCCCCCAGCACGATCACGCTCGCGTTCGAGAGGGGCCCGTCGCGCAGACGCCGCGCGACGGCGGCGAAGCGCTCCGCCGGCCATTTCTTCTCCGGCGAGACGCCGCCGGGGGCGAGAACCAGCAGCGACCTTGCGTCAGCCGCTATCCTGGTTGCGGCGCTGCGCGCCTCATCGTCGAGCCACAGAACCGGCGCCAGGCTCCGCTCCGCGCCGAGCGCCTGCGCCCAGGCCTCGGTGCGGTGCTGCACGACCACGCCCGGCTGAAGCGCGATCCGGCGTCTGGCGGCGATGCGGCCGAGCAGACCGTCGCGGCCATCGACAGCCAAATCGAAAGTGTTGGCGCCCAAGCGCAGCCAGAGCGCTGCAGATCCCATAACGTTGGCGCCAGCGGCGAGGCTTGCGTCCACGCCCGGCGCGCTGCGAAACAGCGGCATTGCTTCCGGTGTGGCCACAACGGTGACGACGGCCCGCTCCCCAGTCGCATAGGCGAGCGCACCCGTTGCGAGCACGGCCTCGCCCAGATCGGTGGGCGCAAGGAAAAGGATTGAGGTCACGTTGGCGCCATAGGCGGCAGAAACGTAAAAGCCAAGTCAACGAAGCGCTTGCGGGCGCACACGGCGCGGCCCAAGTGAGCGGCATGGCCCGATTGTTCCGCCTCGACCGCGCCTTGATCCGCGTTGCCGGACCGGAGGCCCATGATTTCCTGCACAATCTGCTGACGCAGTCGGTCGCGCCGCTCCCCGCGCCGCGCTACGCGGCGCTGCTCAACCCGCAGGGCAAGGTGATTGCGGACGTGATCCTCTGGCCCGAAGCGAATGGCGTCGTGCTGGAGGCGAGTGTTGAGCGCGGCGCGGATTTGGTGCGCCGCCTGACGATGTACAAATTGCGCGCACAAGTAAGCGTAAGCGATGCAAGCGATGCTCTGGGCATCGTTTGGAGCGAGGCTCCGTTCGACAACGCCGCCGCCGACCCGCGCTTTCCCGACGGCCGGCTGGGTTACAGAAGACCGGCGCCGATCGAGGAGACAAGCGACCTCCCGAATGGCGCCGCACCGTTCGATGCGCTGCGCATCGCCATTGGCGTTCCGGATCTGGCGCGCGATGCGCTGGGCGAGGAAGTA
>JAFEDV010000466.1 GCA_018241475.1 Pseudomonadota bacterium
CGGCCGGTCGATCTGCACCTAAAGGCGTTCGAAGCGATGGGCGCCGACATCGTCATCGAGCAAGGCTACGTCAAAGCAGCCGCGCTCCGAGGCCTCAAGGGGGCCGAGATTGCCTTTCCGTTTCCGACCGTGGGGGCGACCGAGCACGCTATGCTCGCCGCCGTGCTCGCCAAAGGCGACACGATCCTGAAGAACGCCGCCCGCGAGCCAGAAATCATCGATCTTGCGGAGTGCCTCAATGCGATGGGCGCGCGCATCGAAGGCGCGGGCGAAAGCGAGATCCGCATCGCCGGCGTTACCTCGCTCAAGGGCGCGAAGCACAAGGTCGTCTCGGACCGCGTCGAGGCTGGCACCTACGCGCTCGCCGTAGCGGCGGTCGGCGGCGACGTCCTCTTGCAAGGCGCGCGCTTCGATCACCTCGGCGCATTGATCAAACTCCTCCGTGAGGCGGGTGTGACCGTGGAAGTGGTCGGTCCCGGCGTACGCGTTCGCCGCAACGGCGGGCGCTTGGCGCCGGTCGATTTCACGACTGAGCCTTTCCCCGGTTTCCCGACCGACCTGCAAGCCCAAGCAATGGCGCTGATGTGTATGGCCGACGGGCAGTCGCGTATAAGAGAGACGATCTTCGAAAACCGATTCATGCACGCGCCCGAACTCGCACGCCTCGGCGCGCAAATTGCAGTGCACGGCAACGAAGCGGTCGTGACCGGCGTCAAGAAACTGATCGGCGCGCCGGTGATGGCGACCGACTTGCGCGCTTCGGTAAGCCTCGTGGTCGCTGGCCTCGCGGCGGAGGGCGAAACCGTTGTGAATCGCGTTTATCACTTGGATCGCGGCTTCGAGAATCTCGAGGCCAAATTGGCGGCCTGCGGCGCGCAGGTGGAGCGGACGCGTGAAGAATAAGACATGGTTGAGGGGCTGAAGCTATTGGCGGAGGACGCCGCCGACCTCGATGTCATCGCGGCGGCGGCGCAGGACGCATTGGTGCGAATGGGCGATGTGTCCTTCGATAAGCGGGCACACCGCTTCACGGCGGTGATCAACCGCTTCCGTTGGGAGACTGCCGGCGAACACGGACCGTTCGAGCGCGTGCGCTCGGCTCTGTCTTTCGAGAGCGTCCTTGCCGTGAAGAGCCGCAAGGTCCGCCACGATTCGCCGGATGCGCTCGCGGCCGTTCTGCAAATTGGCTTTGCGCCGTCTGAAGACGCGCCGGGCGGCGTGGTGCAGGTGGTGCTCGCGGGCGGCGGTGAAATCATGCTGAACGTCGAGTGCCTGGATGCGCTGCTGATGGATATCGGTGCGCCTTGGCGCACGCCGCGCAGGCCTGATCACGAAGACGCGTGATGAGTGGCGACCGCAATCGCCTCGCCGATGTAACGCTTGACGAAGGCTCCCTGCCGCCAGCTGGTTGCGACGCCGAGCACGACCGTCGCATTGCGCTGTTCGATCTCAAGGAGGCGAACTCGTTTGCGGTGATCGGCGAGCAGCGCGGCCCATATGCACTCGCTCTTGCGCTTGCTGACGGCCGTCTCGTGCTCGATGTGTCTGACGCGGGCGGCCAGCGAGTGCGCACCCACCACATGGCGCTCTCGCCTCTGCGCAAGTTCATCAAGGACTACGCCATCATCTGCGAGAGCTATAACGCCGCCATCCGCGATGCGCCGCCGCAGCAGATCGAGGCCATCGATATGGGCAGGCGCGCCTTGCATAACGATGCCGGCGAAACCCTCGTCAAAGCTCTGGAAGACAAGTTTGCCATCGATCTCGACACCGGACGGCGCCTGTTCACGCTCATCTATGCGATGCACCAGCGAGGCTGAGCGTGGCCGTGGGCGGGGATTTGCCGAGCTCGGTGCTGTTTGCCTGCACCCACAACAGTATCCGCTCGCCGATGGCCGCCGGGCTTATGCGCCTTCATTTCGGCGCGCTCGTGCGCGTCGAGAGCGTTGGCGTCCGCCCAGCCGCGGACGTCTCGGCAATGGCGGCATTCGTTATGGACGAGACCGGCGTCGACATCTCGAAGCTGCGTCCCAAGGGCTTTGACGCCTTTGAGGAGGATGAGGAGGAGCCCTTCGATCTTATCGTCTCTTTGAGCCCCGAAGCGCATCATCGCGCCCTGGACCTCATTCCCAAACTGGGGAAGACCGCCGAATACTGGCCAACCTTCGATCCCTCCCTGGCGGAAGGTTCGCGTGAGCAGGTGCTCTTGGAGTATCGCATGGTGCGGGACGGGCTGGAGCGGCAGATAGCTCGGCGTTTTCAACGCCCGTCGACGGGCTGAGCCGGGGCGCTTATAAGGCCCCCGCATCCCGATTCAGGAGACAGAATGCCGAAAGAAGAACTCTTGGAATTTGCCGGAACCGTGCTTGAGCTTCTGCCCAATGCGACCTTCCGGATCGAACTGGAGAACGGTCACCAGATCATCGGCCATACCGCCGGCAAGATGCGCAAGAACCGCATCCGCGTGCTGGCTGGCGACAAGGTGCTTGTCGAGATGTCGCCTTACGACCTCACCAAAGGCCGCGTCACCTACAGGTTCAAATAGGTGGACGCTGCCGATCTCAATCGCGCTGTCGTCATAACTGGCGCTTCGACCGGCATCGGCCGCGCCGCGGCCGCGCGCGCCGTGGGTCAAGGCGCCAAGGTGTTCGCGAGCGTGCGCAAGCAGGCGGACGCCGCGAGCTTGACGCAGGAACTTGGCGAGGCGGTCACGCCGCTGATCTTTGACGTCGCCGACGATGCGGCCGTCAAGGCCGGCGCGGCGCAGGTGGCGCAGGCGCTTGGAAACAGGAAGCTCTTCGGGCTGGTCAACAATGCCGGCATTGCCGTGCCTGGACCGCTGCTTCACCTGGATCCGCAGGAACTGGCGCGTCAGTTGGATATCAACGTTGTTGGCGTGCATCGCGTCACGCAGGCGTTTCTGCCGCTGCTCGGCGCTGAAGAGGGCCGCACGGGCGAGCCTGGACGCATCGTCATGATTTCTTCAGTCGGCGGCCAAAACGGCGCGCCGTTCGTGGGGCCCTATGCCGCCTCGAAGTTCGCGCTCGAGGGCTATTCGCAGTCGCTGCGCCGTGAACTCATGCTGTTTGGAATCGACGTGATCGTCATCGGCCCCGGCGCCGTCGCGACGCCGATCTGGGAGAAGGTCGATCGCAACGAAATCACACGCTACGCCGACACGCCGTATGGTCCCATCCTTGAACGCGTCGCCGACTATATGCTCAAGAACGGCCGCGCCGGTCTGCCCGCGGAAAATGTCGGCGCGCTCATCTGGAAATGCCTGAGCGATCCCAAGCCGAAGACGCGTTACGCGATCCTGCGCAACGAGTTCATGGACCGCACGCTGCCTCGGATGATGAACCCGCGCACGGTCGATCGGATCATCGCCAAGCGTCTGGGTTTTCCCAAACGGCCATGAGCGGGCGCCCACGTCTGGTCTTGGCGAGCTCAAGCCCACGGCGGCTGGCGCTGCTGGCGCAAATTGGCGTGACGCCGGACGAAGTAGTTGCAGCAGACGTCGATGAAACGCCGATGCGGGGCGAGACGCCGCGGCTGCTCGCGCTTCGCCTCGCGCGCGCGAAAGCGGAAGTCGTGGAGAGGCCAGGCGCGATTGTATTGGCGGCCGATACTGTCGTTGCCGTTGGCCGCCGAGTCTTGCCCAAGGCCGAAACCGAACAGCAAGCGCGCGAATGCCTCACGCTGCTCTCGGCGCGTTCGCACCGCGTCTACACGGGTGTGGCTGTGCGGAGTTCTGGCCCACTCCGCGCTGGGGCCGACGCTGGCCGGCAGAATGCCAGCGGTCCAATTGTGCGGACGCGTCTCGCCGAGGCGCGGGTGGCCTTCAAGCGGCGCTGCCCAGCAGAGATCGATGCCTACTTTGGGCGCGGCGAGTGGCGCGGCAAGGCCGGCGGCTATGCGGCGCAGGGGCTGGCCGCGCGTTTCATAACATCGATCGTTGGATCGTATTCTTCGGTTGTAGGACTGCCGCTCTACGAAACCGCGCACCTGCTCGACGCGGTAATGCGATGAGTGAGGCGCTCGAAACCTGGATCGACGGCGGCGTCGGCGAAACGCGCGAAGCGCTGGTGCGCCAAGGCAAGCCGATAGCGTTGCGAATTATGCGCTGGAGCGATGAGGGCCGCCGCGCGCGGTGGGGTGAACTCTATTGCGCTCGTGTGCGCGAGACCGACCGCCGTCGGCGCGGCGCCTTCGTCGATCTCGGCCTGCGCGATCAGCAGGGCTTCCTGCCGCTGGGAGAGGACGGCCGTGCGCGCATGTACAAGGAGCGCGTGGCGCTGATGGAAGGCATGGGCGTGATTGTGTCGATCGCGCGCGAAGCGGCGCGCAATAAGAATCCTGTGCTGGAACTCAAGGAAATCGGCCATGACGGCGATACTCCGCATCGCATCGGGCGGCACGAATCTGACGCGGATTTGGCGCTGGCCAAGCCTGCCGATCCGCAAGCGCGCGCCCGGCTCGACGCCTTGGTCGAGGACAGCCTTTCGCGCACCGCCCCCATTCCCGGCGGCGGCGCGCTCACCATCGAACCTACTGCTGCGCTCGCCGCCATCGATGTCGACGCGGGCGGCCGGGTTGGCGTCGCCGATCCCGAGCGCTTCGCACTCGAGCTCAACATCGCTGCGGCGCATGAAGCGGCGCGCCAGATCAGGCTCCGCAATCTCGGCGGACTTATCATGATCGATTTCGTTTCCATGCGCGCCAGATCGCATCAGAAGAGCCTGGAGGACGCGGTGCGGGAAGCCTTTGCCGACGATCCTTGGAGCGTGCAGTTCGGCGGCCTGTCGCGCTTCGGCGTCTACGACATGGCGCGCGCACAGCTCCGCACGCCGCTGCACGAGCAAATGCGCGACGCCGACGGCCGTTTGAGCGCGGAGAGCGTGGCGTTGATGGCGCTGCGTGCGATCGAACGCGAGGCGCGTGCGCAGACCGGTCGGCAAATCGCCTGCACCGTTGCAGCGGAAGTGAAAGCATGGCTCGACGCGGCGGAATTCGATTGGCGCGGCGAACTCAACAACCGCATTGGCATGCGCTGGACGCTCGACGCCACTGCCGGCGTGCGCGAGAAGATCGATGCGAGGGCGCTATGAGTGAGCCGTCCCCGAGCAAGTGCGTCATCTGCGGCAAGCCGCAGGATCCGGCCTACAAGCCGTTCTGTTCAAAACGCTGCGCCGACGTTGCCCTCAATCGCTGGCTCAGCGGCGGCTATGCAATTCCTGCGGCTGAGGAAGACGAACCGGGCGAGAGCGATGCAAGTGCCTAGGGCGCATCCGGCGTTCTTGCGCGCTGACCGCCGGCATCCTGCGCTTCCAGGAATTGCAACCGATGCGCGCGCATCCGACCGACCCGTTGGCGCTCGGCGGGCGACGCCTAGTCGCCGAACGTCGCCACGATCGGAACGTGATCAGAGGCTTTCTCCAGTCCCCGCGCCTTCTTGAAAATCTCAACGCCCAACAGCCGATCCGCCGACTGCGGTGAAAGCAACATGTGGTCGATGCGGATACCGTGGTCCTTCTGCCACGCGCCGGCCTGATAATCCCAGAACGTATATTTGTGCGCGCCGCCGTCAGCCTGCATATAGGCGTCCGCTAAGCCCAGGTACTGCAGCGCGCGATAGGCGGCCCGCGTCTCGGGCTGAAAAAGCGCGTCGGTCGCCCAGACGCGAGGATCGTGACAATCGACCTCGCGCGGGATGACGTTGTAGTCGCCAGCGATGACGAAGCGCTCCTCGAGCGTGAGCAAATTGGCCAGGTGGGTGCGCAGCGATTCCATGAACTGCAGCTTGAACTGGAATTTCTCGGTCCCGATGGGATTGCCGTTGGGTGCGTAGAGCGAAGCAACGCGATACGGCCCGCCAGGCGCGGCGATTACGGCTTCGATGTAGCGGGCGTGCTCATGGTCCAACCCCGGTACGCCGCGGATGAATTCCTCGATGCGGTGCTTCGAGAGGATGGCGACCCCGTTATAGCTCTTCTGCCCATAGGTCTCGATATTGTAGCCTAGCGCTTCGATCTCGAAGCGTGGAAAGCGGGCGTCCTCGCACTTGATCTCCTGAAGGCACCAAACGTCGGCGTTCACTTCCTCGAACACCTTCAGCGCCGTCGGCAGGCGCGCGAGGATGGAATTGACGTTCCAGGCTGCGATTTTCAGGCCCATGCGGGGGGCTTAGCGCCGGCCGGCAGCGTCATCAACCGCGCTGGAAAAGCACCACCAGCGCAAAGCCGAACAGGACCAGGAGCGTCGAGATCGCCAGCACGTAGCGGACTCCGAGTCCGGATTGTCCGGCGCGCGCCTCCTCCTTGTCGAGTTCGACGTGATTGCCGACTCTTCGGGCCGTCATAGGGCGCCTCCATGCCCCAGCCGTCGCCCGACGATCTTCTCGCGTTTGGCGGCCGAGGGAAAGCTTTTTGGCCAGCGTCGTGATAGAAAGACGCCATGATTGTGATCCTGGCGGCCTTCTCCTTGTTTCACCTGATCACGGGAACCGCGAGCCTTGGGCTGGCTGTGCGATTGTTGACGCCGGAAGAGCGCGCGCATTGGCGCTCGAAGCCGAATCTGGTGGTCGCCGAGTTGACTTGCTGGCTTTATCCGGTGATCGCGTTCGCTTGCGGCGTCTTTGCGTGGCGCGCTTTCAGCAACGGCCAGCCGCATGCGCTCGCGCTGCTGAGCGCGCCGTTCTTGTGGTTTGTAGTGATGGGGATCGTCTTCGCGATCGTCGACTACGCTGAAGACGGCATCTTGGGCAACGCGCGCACGCGCGACTGAGGTGCGCCGCCGCGACCGGGCCGCGGCGGCGTCTTCTCAAGTTACGGATGCGAAGAGGATGACGCTGGCTTCGGCGTTGACGACGACGAGGACGTCGTTGTCGCCGTTGAGCCGCTGCTCGGCGTAGTGGCGCTCGTGGCGGAAGTGGTTGCGGCCGTCGTCGTCGCCGCGGTGGATGCGGCCGTGCTCGTAGTCGAAGACGTCGAGGACGGGTGTGCGCCCATCATTTGCTGCAACTTGTGGCAGCCGCCCAGTGTCAGCATCAGCGCGGCCGCGCAGGCGAGGACAGAAATACGCATGAAATATACTCCCATTGGCCCAGTGCGCGCCAACCTGTCCGGCGCGCAATACCCATGCCGATGGGGCGCTCAGCTGAACTGTCGCTCTCTCGAACCTGACAAGGATTCCAAGAATCTCGTTTGCGGTTCAGCCGCGATCGCCGGAAAAGCCCCGGAATTCAGCGAATTCGTCGACTTCGGCGCGATCGCTCCGCAGCGTGTTCACGGCTGCGCTCTCGTCGGCATAACCCAGCGCCATACCGCAATAGACCATTTCGTCTTCGGCAAGGCCGAAGTGCTTGTGCAGTGGCGCCCGCATCAGCGCCCACGCCTCAAGCATGCAACTGGAGATGCCCCGCTCGATTGCCGCCAGCGCCACCGATTGCATGAACATGCCGAGGTGAGCCCACTGGCCGTGGCCCATGCGTCGTTCGATGACAAAGAACAGACCGACCGGGGCGCCGAAGAAGTCGAAATTCTGCACCAGGTGCATCAAGCGGGCGGGCCGGTTCTCGCGCGGAATGCCGAGCAGGGCGTACATGTCTTCGCCAAGCTTGAAGCGCCGCGTGCGATAGGGCTCCCAGAGGTTGGCCGGATAGACTGGCCGATCACCGGCGTCTCCTGGGAGATTGGCGCGCGCAAGCGCGGTGACGCTGCGGCGTTCGCCGCCGGCGACCGCAACGACCTTCCACGGCTGCAGGTTGCCGCCCGAGGGGGCGAAGCGAGCCACCTCCAGTATGTCGCGCACCACGGACTCCGGCAGCGGATCGGACTTGAATGCGCGGACCGAGATACGCCGCCGCAGCGCCTCGCCGACATTCATGCGCGCACACGCGCGCGGGAGCGGTTCAGGATGTCCCGTGCGTAGATCCGGCCCGCCTTTTGCGCCGCCTCGATTTCCTTGGCGCTCATTTCGCGCGCGAGCGCGGCGGCCCGTTTGCGGCAGGCATCATCGCCTGAAATGGTGACGCTCGCGTAAAGCCAAGCCAGCGCTTCCACTGGCTCGTCGCGCATGAGCATATTGGATAAATGCAACATGGCCGAAGGATTGCCCAACTCGGAGGCGCGCACGAGATAGCTCCGCGCGTCGTCCGTGTCGCTCATCAGCGCCAGTTGAACCATGCCGTCGGCGTCGCCTGCCGAGGCGGCAAGGCGAAACAGCTCCTGCGCCGCGTCATTGTCCCTGGCCGCGCCGATGCCCGCGCGCAGCGCAATGCCGTAGGCCGTCTGCGCCGCCGGGTGTCCCGCCTCTGACGCGCGCGCGAAGCAGTCGACCGCGGCGCGCACATCGCGAGGGCCGCCTAGGCCGCGCCATTCGAGCAGGCCCAAATGATAGTCGCCCGTCGCCGAGGGATGTTCGATGTCGGCTTGTTCGAGGAGACGGCGCGCTCGCCTCCAGTCTTGGCGCCGGAAGGCGGCGAGCCCCTTTTCGAGTTTGGTCGGGTTCGGACCGAACAATCCCATGGGTTCAGACGGAGAAGCTCACGCCGCAGCCGCAAGAGGACTTGGCGTTGGGATTGTTCACCTTGAACGAAGAGCCGATCAGTTCCTCGACCCAATCCACTTCTGACCCGAGCAGGAAGGGGAGCGAGACCGGATCGACAAAGAGGCGGGCGCCGTCGCGCTCGATGACAAGATCGTCGCCTTTGGCGGCCTTGGCTACGGCGATGTCATACTGAAAGCCCGAGCAACCGCCACCCTCGACGGCTACCCGCAGCCCCGCCCCGGCGGGCTCTCCAGCCACCACCGCCTTGATCCGCTTGGCCGCGGCCTCGGTCAGTCCAACATTCGCCATTCGTTAACGTTGCCCCTGGAGCGGTTTTTCAAGCGTCTGGCCTCCATATATGGTCCAGATTTGAGGGCGAGGAGAAGGCGGTTCGTGGCCGAAGGGCAAACATCCGGCAGTGGCGCCCGCCCTGCGAAGGCGTTCAAGCCGGCTGCCGCCTATCAGCGTCCACCGCGCGCCCTGTTTGCCACCGATCCCGCTCGTTCTCGCGGCCGGTTGCATCCGGAGCCTGAAAGTCGGACCCGGACACCGTACGAGCGCGACCGCGACCGGATCGTTCATGCGAGCGCCTTCCGCCGCTTGAAAGGCAAAACCCAGGTTTTTGTCGCCCATGAAGGCGATCACTACCGTACACGGCTGACGCACTCGCTCGAGGTCGCGCAGATCGCGCGCAGCGTCGCTCGGCGATTGGGCCTCGACGACGATCTCGCCGAGGCGCTCGGCCTAGCCCACGACTTGGGTCACCCGCCGTTCGGGCACACCGGCGAGGACGTGCTCGATCTCTGCATGCATGAGTACGAGGGCTTCGACCACAACGCCCAGACGCTGCGCGTACTGACCAAGCTCGAACGCAAGTATCCGGCCTTCGACGGCTTGAACCTGACCTGGGAAACTCTGGAAGGCGTAGTCAAGCACAACGGCCCGCTCATCCGCTTCGGCGCCAAGCTTGCCGACCTGCCGATCGCAATCCAGGAATATGTCGCGATCCACGATCTCGAACTCGACACTTGGCCCGGTCCGGAAGCGCAAGTTGCGGCTCACGCCGATGACATCGCCTACAACAATCACGACATCGACGATGGTTTGCGCGCCGGCCTGTTCACGCTGAGAGAACTGCGCGACGAAGTGCCGATGGCGGCGCGCGTGATGGCGACCGTCGACCAAGACTATCCGAAGCTCGAGCATCCGCGGGCGGTCGCTGAACTGGTGCGTCGCCTCATTGGCGTTTGGGTCGACGATCTGGTGCAGGAATCCAACAACCGCCTCGCCCAGGCGAAACCAAAGAGCGCGGAGGACGTGCGAGCCGCCGGCAAGCCGCTGATCCGTTTTTCAGATGCAATGAACGATCATCAGGCGGTGCTGCGGCGCTTCCTCATGCAGCGCATGTATCGGCACTGGAAGGTGAACCGCTCGCGCAGCCACGCCAAGCGCATCCTGCGCCAATTGTTCGATCTGTTGCTCTCGGAACCGGAACTGCTGCCGCCGGACTGGCAGAACGGGAGCGACGGCCCCAGCGGCAAGAAGACCGCGCGCCGCGTCTGCGACTATATCGCCGGGATGACAGATGATTTCGCTATCGACGAGCACCGGCGGCTTTTCAGCTTGGATCGGTAACGAACTGATAGGCTCTTGCGCGTAGGCAGGACGGACAAAGCCGCATCGCCGCGCAGGTGTTAGACTGAGGGCGATTCCGGCAGCCGCCAGGAGCCGCCACCTTGGCCAGAGGTTACGACCCGCGCATGCACGAAGAGCACAACCGCGTTGGCGGCGTGCTCTATCTGCTGATGATCGTCATCGCCCTCGCGTTTGGCGGCTTCATCTGGCAGGTTTATAGCGGTCCGGCTCCGCCGCACATTGCGGCGCCCGCGGAGCCGTACAAGATCGCGCCGCCGCAAAATGCCGCAAACGCTCCCGATGAGGCCGAGCAAAACGCGTTCTTC
>JAFEDV010000467.1 GCA_018241475.1 Pseudomonadota bacterium
CGAGCGCGACATGCCGGCGCCGGTATCGGCCACCACGAACACCAATCGCGCTCGCCCGCCTGCGGCGCCTGCCTGCACCGCCAGGCGCACGCGTACGCCGCCGTGCGTGGTGTAGCGCACGGCGTTGGCGAGCAAGTTGAACAGCACTTGCCGCACGCGCAGCGGGTCGATCTCGACGAGCGCGGGCGTCTCGGGCGCAATATCGAGAAAAAGCTCCAGATGCTTGTCCTGCGCGGCAGCGTTGAAGGCGGAAACGACGCCGCGCAGCAATTCGCGCGGATCCGTTTGCTTCACCTCGATGCGGAGCTGGCCGTTCTGCAGCCGATCGAGATCGGAGAGATCGTCGAGCACCAATTTCAGCACGTCGCCCGCTTGCGTCAGCGTCGAAACGTGCGCCCGCGCTTCCGCGGTCATGGCGCTGCGGCGCAAGTGTTCGGCTGCGCCGACCAGCGCCGCCATCGGCGTACGCAGTTCATCGTTCATGCGCTGAACCATATCGGATTTGGCGGCAGCGGCGGCAGCGGCCGCGCGGTGCTCGCGATCGGCGGCCTCTTCGGCGCGCAATTGCGCCAAGTCCGACGCGATAAGGCTCTTCCAGAGATTGGCCCCGAAACCGAGCAACAAGAATCCCGCGACCATAGGCACCAGATCGAGCGAATTCTGTGCGCCGCCCAATGCAAAATCCGTCAGCGGCAGACCCAACATGCACGCGATCGTCGGCGCGAGGCCGGCAGACGCAAGCGAGGGCCACGAGCGCAGCGACGTCGCCGCATTGGCAAGGCCGGCGAAGATGTACATCATCGCCAGCGTCTCGCCGTGCACATAGGGCGCGCACCACAGCATCACCGCAAGCAGGTTGGCGTAAGCGCTGCCGAACGCGGTCCAGGCGATGAGACCAGCCAGGCTTTCCGGCGGATCGTGGCGCCGGCAGCGCGCCAGCAGACCCGCATAAAGCGCGCGGTCGACCATGATCACCGGGATCAATCCGACCCACCACGCAATCGGGAGGGCGCCGCCCAGGATCGAGGTGGCGACGAGTGCGGTGATGCCGGAGGCGCCCAGCCGCAACCAGGAATTTGCGACCCGCGACTGCCCGACTGACGCCAGCGCCCGGGCGCGTTTGGATGCGCGCGTCATCGCGTCGGAGGCGGTGGGCTGTTGAGTTGTCACCACGGTTGTGAATTTGCCCCGGGGACAACTGAGGCTTGGTTAAGCAAATGACATCCTGAGCGCCCCGGCAAAGTCGCCGCGGCCCTCCGGGCGGCCCCGCATCAATATTTCGAACCGACAACTATGGGTGCGCCCCGCGCACCAATGGCGCGAAACTCGGAGCGGCAAAATCGCCTCCAGGGGGTTATGGAGCTTGCCTCAGCCAAGCCGGCGCTGTCGCGGACGCCTACCTCAGCGACCCGCATGGCTGCTATATCAGCTCAGTAGTCTGAGGATCGGCCGGCCAAGGAGTACCGTTCATGAACGGCTCACTTGGGCGGCGCCAGGAAAGTACGCGAAACGGGCCAAGCGTCCCGCGTGGAATTCGGAGGGTATGAATGATCCGCAAAATCCTGATCGGCCTTGCGGCCATGATGTTCGTCGCCAGTTGCACAACCACTGACGAAGTCACCGGCGAACGTACGCCTAACCGCACCGCCAACGGCGCCATCATCGGCGCGATCCTCGGTGCGGGCGCAGGCACCTTGGCCGGCGGCGACGATCGCCGCAACGCTCTCATTGGCGCGGGCGTGGGCGCACTCGCCGGCGCAGCAATCGGCCATTACATGGACCAGCAAGAGCACAACTTGCGCGAGCGGCTGCGCGGCACCGGCGTTGGTGTCACGCGCGTAAATGAATCGCAGATCCTGCTGGATTTCCCGGCCGACCTCACCTTCGACTTCAACCGTGACGCGGTGAAGGGCCAGTTCGTGCCGGTGCTCATGAACACCGCCAACGTGCTTCACGACTATCCGCAGACCACGGTGGACGTGTACGGCCACACCGATTCCATCGGCTCGGAGGCCTACAACCAGGACCTCTCCGAGCGGCGCGCCATGAACGTCGCCTCGGTTCTGATTCAAGGCGGCGTCATGCGGCAACGCATTGCGGTGACCGGTTTCGGCAAGACCCGTCCGATCGCCTCGAACGCCACCGATGAGGGCCGCGCCCGCAATCGCCGCGTCGAGGTGTACATCAGCGCTTTCCGCGGCTAGTTCGGAACGCATCCGTAATGAGCGCCGCCGAGGCAACTCGGCGGCGTTTTCTTTGCGATGGTGTTGACTGACGCTTGCGAAACGCGAACGTCCGCGACCGGAGGCGAACGCCATGGACGATCTCACGGCGCAGTTGAAACGGCTGCTGCAGCGGCTTCGCTACGCCTTCGACCTCAGCATGGCCTCAGGCCCGCTCTCGGTTATCGGCTGGCTCGCGCTAGCCTCGCTCGCCGTCATCTTCATCGTCGCTGTTTTCCTGGCGACCACCCACATCGCCCCACCCGACAACCATGACGGCCTGAGCTTCATCGAGGCGTTCTGGGAAGCCACGATGCGCACCATCGACACCGGCAATGTCGGCGGCGACAATGGCTGGCCGTTCCGCATCGTCATGCTGGCGGTGACGCTCTGGGGCATCTTCGTCGTGTCGACGCTGATCGGCCTCATCAGCGCCGGCGTCCAGACGCAGCTCGACGTCTTGCGCAAGGGCCGCTCCTTCGTTCTGGAGCGCGGACACACCGTCATCCTGAATTGGTCCAATTCCATCTTTGACATCATCAACGAACTGGCGATCGCGCACGCGAGGGACAAGACATTCTCCATCGTCATCCTGGCCAACAAGGACAAAGTGGAAATGGAGGACGAGATTGCCTCCAAGGTCGGCCCGCATCGCGCGCGCATCGTGTGCCGCAGCGGCGATCCGGGCGATCTCGCCGACCTCGAAATCGTCAATCTCGAAACCGCACGCTCGATCATCGTGCTCGCCTCGGAAGCCGACGACGCCGACGCCCAGAACATCAAGATCGTCCTCGCCCTCGTCCACGGCCCCGAACGCCGCGCCGCACATCTGCCGATCTCAGCCGAATTCCGCACCGCCAAGTGCGCTGAAATCGCCCGCGACATAGGCAATGGCGAAGTGCAAGCGGTGGTGCCCGACGATCTCATTTCGCGCGTCATCGTGCACTCCAGCCGCCACGCGGGCCTGAGCGCCGTCTATTCCGAATTGCTGGATTTCGAAGGCAACGAATTCTACTCCGTCCCCGAGCCCTCGCTTACGGGCAAGACCTTCGGTGAGGCCCTCTCGCTCGTTAATCCCGGCGCGCTCATCGGCCTTTGCGACGAGGGCGGCGCAGTGCGTCTCAACCCGGAAATGAACACCGTCATCACCGAAAAGACGCTAACCGTGATCATCGCCGACGACCGCGACAGCATCGCCATCGGCGCCAGCGCTCGCCCCCTTCTCGACGAGACTGCGATTCAGTTGCGTCCCACCAGCAAGGAAGCCGTCGAACGCGCACTGATCCTCGGCTGGAACCATCGCGGTGCGGCCATTGCGCAGGAACTCTCAGCTTACATGGCCCCTGGGTCGGAAATCTACATCGCCGCCTCGACGCCCGGCTTCGAGCAGGACCTCGCGCGCCTGAGGTTGTCGAAGCCCAACGTTGTGCTGAACTATGCCGTCACCGACACGCGGGACCGCCACGCGCTCGAAGCCATCGGCGCGGCGGGCTACGATCGCATCATCGTGTTGGCCTGCAGCGACCATCTCGCCCCGCAACCGGCCGACACCCAGACGCTGGTGACGCTGCTGCATCTGCGTGAAATCGCGGCGGCCAGCGGCAAGCGCGGCATCCTGGTCAGCGAGATGGCCGATATCCGCAACCGCCAACTCGCCGCCGTCACGCGCGCTGACGACTTCGTCGTCAGCAACCGGCTGGTCAGCTTGATGCTGGCGCAGGCCTCGGAGAGCGAGTTCACCTCGGCCATCTTCAAGGACCTGCTCGATGAGGAAGGTTCGGAGATCTACATGCGTCCGGTCAACACCGTGATCTCGACCGAGCGTCCGGTCGATTTCTACACGATCATCGAAGCCTGCCGGCGCCGCGGCGAAACCGCGTTCGGCTATTGCCGACCGCGCAGCGACAAGGACAACCCTTCGGGCGTCGTACTCAATCCCGACAAGGGCGAGGCGCTCGCTTACAAGCCGGGCGACTACATCGTAGTGCTGGCGCGCGAGTAGTTACCCACGCGTTGAGCGCCGACGGCGGCTGCGTTGCGGCTGGCGCGGGCCGTTCGACCACACGTCATTGCCCTTGCGATCGCGCCGATCGCCAGCGTCGCGCGCGTGCGAAGGCGCGTGACCTTGTTTGGCGTGCGCCTTGCCGTGCATTTCCGAGCCGTGATGGCGCTTCGGCGCATGCTTGCGTTGCGGACCGCGCCCCGCGGCAGCTTTCGGCCGCTGCACGCGTTCGTCGTCGGCCGGAGCGCGCAATGACAGGTCCGTTTCCATCACCGGCGCTTTCTGTTTCGTCAGCTTTTCAATGTCGCGCAGATAGGCGCGCTCGTCCGGCGCACAGAACGAGATCGCCATGCCGCCGGCGCCCGCCCGCGCGGTTCGGCCGATGCGGTGCACATATTGCTCGGGCACGTTGGGCAGATCAAAATTGATCACATGGCTGACGTCGTCGACATCGATGCCGCGCGCGGCAATTTCAGTCGCCACCAAGAGGCGCGCATGGCCTTTCTTGAAGGCGTCGAGGGCGCGTGTGCGCTGACCTTGGCTCTTGTTGCCATGGATTGCCTCGGCTTCGAAACCGGCGCTGATCAGTTTGTCGGCGACGCGATCAGCGCCGTGCTTGGTGCGGGTAAACACCAGCGCACGCTTGATGGTCTTGTCCTTCAACAGCGTGTGCAGCAGGTCCTGCTTCTTCTTCTGGTCGACATGGATGACCGCCTGCTCGACTCGCTCGGCCGTCGTCGACGGCGGCGCCACTGCGACGCGTTCCGGATTGTAGAGGAATTGCGCCGCCAGTTCGGCGATCGGCGCCGGCATGGTGGCCGAGAAGAACAGGCTCTGCCGCTCTTTCGGCAACAGCGTCGAAATCTTGCGCAGATCGTGGATGAAGCCCATGTCGAGCATGTGATCGGCTTCATCGAGCACCAACATCTCGACGCGGTCGAGCCGCACGGTGCGCTGCGACACGTGATCGAGCAAACGGCCGGGCGTGGCGACCAGAATGTCGACGCCGCGGTAAAGCGCCTGCTTCTGCTTGAACATCGAGGCGCCGCCGAACACGACGGCGGTCGAGAGCCCGAGGAAGCGGCCATAGGCGCGGAAGCTGTCGCCGATTTGGGCAGCGAGTTCGCGCGTCGGCGCCAGCACCAGCACGCGGCAGGCGCGATCGCCGGCGTGCTTACGGTCGGCGGCCAGGCGCGTCAGAATCGGCAGCGCAAACGCCGCCGTCTTGCCGGTGCCGGTCTGCGCCAAGCCGATCAGGTCGACGCCCTTCAACACGATCGGGATCGCCTGCATTTGGATTGGAGTCGGCGCAGAATAGCCTTCGGCGTCCAGCGCTTTGAGGATCGGCGCGCTGATGCCGAGATCTTTGAATTGACTCACGAGAGAACTTTCGAGCCAAACACGCGTCTCGCGTGGGCTCACAAATCAAGGAACGATGCGACGGCGAAGAAGGGCGGCGAGCTGGAAGCTCAAAGCCGAACGTCGATGGTGGCGTTCCGAAGGACCGCGTTCACTCAGCTCAGATGGGCCGCGAACGGTCGCTTCACGCTATATCGTTGCCAAAGCTTGAGAAGTCAATAACGCGACCCGGCTCGGCTGCGGCGGCTCGGGGCGGCAACCTGCGAGCAGACGATCAAGCCATCGCGTCCTTGTCAGCCTCCTTGAAAGCGCCTAGGTCCGCTGCCCCATGTCCGACGCGATGATCGAGGTCATCGACCTCACCAAGAAATTCGGCGACGTGACCGCTGTCGACGCCGTCTCGTTTTCGGTGAAGCGCGGGGAAATTTTCGCCTTCCTCGGGCCCAATGGCGCGGGCAAGTCGACCACCATCAAGATGCTGACGACGCTGCTCAGGCCCACGAGCGGAACCATTCGCGTCAACGGACTCGATCCGCACAAGCAAGCGCTGGCCGTTCGCCGCTCATTCGGCATCGTATTTCAGGATCCGAGCCTCGACGATCAGCTCACCGCCCAGGAGAACATGGAAATTCACGGCGCGCTCTACAAAGTGAAGGACGCCAAACCGAAGATCGAAAGGCTCTTGAAGTTCGTCGACCTTTACGATCGGCGCAAAACTCAGGTGCAGAAGTTCTCCGGCGGAATGAAGCGGCGTTTGGAGATCGCGCGCGGGCTCTTGCACCATCCGACCATCATCTTCCTGGACGAGCCGACACTCGGGCTTGATCCCCAGACCCGCAATCAGATGTGGGCGTATCTGCACGAGATGAACAAGAACGAAGGCACGACTGTCTTCTTCACCACCCACTACATGGAAGAAGCCGATCGCAACGCCCAGCGCATCGCCATTATCGACAATGGCAAGATCGTCGCCATGGGTTCGCCGGCCGAAGTCAAGCAAAGCCAGAACGCCGAAACGCTCGAGGACGCCTTCCTGGCGCTCACCGGCCACTCCATCCGCGAAGAAGACGCCTCCTCCACCGATCGCATGCGCACGATGATGCGCGGTTTCCAGAACCGAAGGCGCTAGAGCATGAGCACGATCTACATCATGTGGCTTCGCCAGATGTTGCGCTACTTCCGTTCACCCCCGCGCATCGTCGCCGCGCTGGCGCAACCGCTGCTCTACCTACTGGCGTTCGGTTACGGCTTCGGGCGCATCTACCAGATGGCGGGCCAAGGCGATTACCTCGCCTTCCTGGCGCCGGGCATCCTCGGCATGAGCATCCTGTTCACGTCGATCTTCTCCGGTATGGAGCTGATCTGGGACCGGCAGTTCGGCTTTCTGAAGGAAACGCTGGCGGCGCCGGTTTCGCGTGTGAATGTCATGCTCGGACGCACTGCCGGCGGGGCGACTGTGGCGACCTTCCAGGCTGCGATCGTTCTTGTGCTCGCCATCCTTTTCGGCTTTCGCCCGCATGACTGGTGGATGCTGATTCCTGCCTTGCTCGCAATGTTTCTCGTCGCCATGCTCTTCACCACCTTGGGAACCTGGTTCGCCGCCATGCTCTCGGATTTCCAGGGCTTCCAGATGATCATGAACTTCCTCGTCATGCCGATGTTCTTTCTTTCGGGCGCCATGTTTCCGCTGAACAGCGTGCCGCCGGTGCTGAGCATGATCGCTCGCGTCGACCCGCTCTCCTATGGCGTGGACGCCTTCCGGGGTCTGCTTGGCGGAGCGAGCCATTTCGGTCTCGGCGTTGATTTCGCCGTGCTCGCGGTCATCACGCTTGTCTTGCTAGCGCTTGGCAGCCGCGCCTTCTCGCGCATCGAGGCGTAAGAGCCCGGTTGCCGAACGCAAGGTCCGCAGGACGAGCGGAGACGGCGCCAGGCTGGTCTCAACCATCGAAGTTCGCTAAGACCATTTCAGCGCGGGCGTAGTTCAGAGGTAGAACGTCAGCTTCCCAAGCTGAATGTCAGGGGTTCAATTCCCCTCGCCCGCTCCATCACCGCGAGCGCCCGCGCGCCGTCACCGGCCAAATATCGATCAGCGTGCCGCCGCGGACGATGTGATAGGCGTCGTACAAATTCACGGTCGGGTCGCAGTGCGGCGGCGACAGCACGACGCGGTCGCCAACTTTAAGGCCATGAGCGCCAATCAGTGCGCTGTGCTCGTCACCCATGAAGAAGAACGCGCACTCTTTCGGGGCGCCTTCGACAATAGCCGGCGATCCGCCATCGGTGGAGAGCGCCTTGAAGCCGGCGTCGAGCGTCGCCATGCCTGGGGCATTGGCGCTGATCACGTGCGCATCAACCAACAGCGCATTCTCGAACGGCGCCGCGCCGTCGCCGGCGAGATCGCAGTCGGCGTATTGCTTGTCCATGAACACGTAGGAGCCGACCTGCAACTCCGTGAACACGCCGAGCGCCGCATCGATGCGATGCGTGCCGGTGCCGCCGCCTGTGACAATCGCCGGCGCCAGATCGGCGGCGGTGAGCGCATCGATCACCGTGCGCAGATAAGCCGTGCGTTCTTCGATCGCCGCACGGCGGTCGGCGAAGCTTTCGATGTGCTGCTGCGCGCCGCAATAGAATTGCACGCCTGCGTAGGAGAGCGACGCGGCGCTGGTGATTTTCCGCGCCAGCGCGACGGCCGCCTCGGGCGACGCCACGCCGGTGCGGTGAATGCCCGGATCGATGTCGACCAGCACCGGCAAGGGCCGCACGGCGCCTTTGAACGCAGCCCCCATTGCATCGATGTTGTCGGGATTGTCGGCGACGACCGCCAGACCCGGAATCGCCGCGTGCAACGCCGCCAGCCGCGCGATCGCCTGCGGCGTCACCACCGGCGAGGTGATCAGCATTGTTTCGATGCCGCCCTTGGCCAACGCTTCCGCTTCTCCCAATTTCGCGCAGCAGACGCCGAGCGCGCCGGCTTCGAGCTGCAATTTTGCGATATCGGCGCTCTTGTGCGTCTTCGCATGCGGCCTGAGCCCTACGCCTTTGGCCTTCGCGAACGCCGCCATCGCAGCGATGTTGCGATCCAGCGCGTCGCGGTCGATCACCAGCGCGGGCGTGTTGAGCGCCGCGCGCGAACCTTGCTGGCCGATCAGGCGCCGGTGCAGATCGATGTCGCTTGCCATCATTGGACGCCAGCGACAGATGCGCCGGAGCAACTTTTCTCGGTCATGCGGCTCGTCATACTCAAACGCGCACTGGAGCGCACGCACTAATGGTGCGCCTGAACTGCGGTGCTCCGAGCTTCGAGGTTCAGCGCGTGCGTTCGAAGCGAACCACCTTGGCCTCGCGGTCGACATAGGCGACGCGATAGCCGGCGCCGATCCAGGCCTGCGCGTGGCTGTGATAGCCTTCCTGGTCGTTGGCCCAGAAAGCGCGGTGCTTGGTGGCGCTCATCGGCAGCTGCTTGCCGATGATATCCTCGATGTCCTCGAACGACAGCATTTCGGCGCGCCCGTTGCGCCGGTTGAGATGAGCCTGCAACGCCTGGTATTTCCGCAGCATGGTCGCTCCCCGGCCCGCGCCATTCGAGTCGCACGCGAAACGACACGAGCTCGCTCAAGGTCAGTGATTTGCGGTGAAAGAAGGGTTAGCGTGACGGACGCGGGCCGAGGGGACGCCAGCATCGAGGAACCGGAATGCGCCGCTCTTGCCTCATTGTTCTTGCCGTGCTCGCAGCTTGCGCCACCGTACCGGGCGATCTGCCGATGCCCCACTATGCCGATGCGGCCAGCCGCGGCGCCTGGGGCGCTCTCCTCGCCGGCCGCCCAACCCGCACGCAGGTGGATGAAGCAACGCAAAGATGGACGGATGCGCTGGGCGACAGCTTCGCCTGCCGCGTTCCCACGCGCCAGGTGCTTGACGCTGGGTTGGTCGGCGCGCTCGACATCGGCGCCATGAACGCGGCCTCAAGCGGCGGCGGCGCGAGCGAAGTGCGCGCCGGCGTCGGCCGTTATGTCGTGCAACTTGCCGGCCTTGCCATTCAGCATAGAGACGCGCCCTCGCCCGATCGCTGCGAAGCGTTGGCTAAGTGGGCGCCGCGGACGGCCGAAGCCGGCCGCGAGGCGGTACAGCGTGCGCGGCGAAACGGGCTGATGGAAAACGACTACGGGATGCTGATGGATCTGCTGGTGCGGTGATCGCCCTGCGCCGCGACACGCCAAACCTGCTAGGCCGCAAGGCTTATAGGCGCATTGCGCACGGGTAATACACTTCGCACATGGAGCGCCGCCGAGCAGGAGTCCACGTCGCACGAGTCCTCGCGCGATACGCCGAAATGCAGGCGCACAGGATAAGACCGCCAACGTCGGCCGCAGAATGGCGCTGGACCGGTAAGGGCTGGAGCGCACGACGGCCCGGTCTACCATCGCCGCCGGGCGCCGACGCCCGTGGGGAGACAGACGAGGCGGGCGCCGACCGCGACCAGGACGTGAGCGCACGACGTCCGTCGCGCGCGTGCTGAACTTCACGTCAACATGATCTTGGGCGCTACGCCACAGCGGGCCGCCGCCGCACGCAGGTTCTTATCGCGCGACCACAGTCCCGCTTCGGGCGTCAGCGCGGCAGACGCGAGCATGTCATCGACTTACTCCTACATGATTGCACACGCGTCAGTTGAACTGCTATTGAAGCGCCCAAGCCGGGACTGGGAGGCACCTATGGCTCTGACGGACGAACAAAGAGAGAGTGTTTATCGGCTGGTGCGTAAGCAACCGAAGTTCAAGCCTTTCTTCGACTACTTGGCCGACTTGAAACACAACATGAAAGAGTCGTCGCTGAACGTCGTCGAGACGCAATCGGGCCTCAACAAGCAAGGTTCGCTTGAACTCATGCGCGAAATCGCCGCGACTGGCGTGGCTAGTGTCGGCGGCGGCGGCGGCGGCGTCTCAAGCTATCTAGTCTGGGCCGACGGCATCGACATCCGAGACGTGGGCAGGTCCTCGCGCGAGCCATTGCGCTAGGCCAGATTTCGATCGCCGGTCTTCGAACGAGGCGAGGCCGAGGATGTCGGCATCGTTTGAGGCTGACTTCTTAACGGGCGAACTTCTGATACTTGATCCGGTGCGGGATGAGGGCGTCGTCGCCGAGGCGGCGCTTCTTGTCCTCTTCGTAGCTATCGAAGTCGCCTTCGAACCATTCGACGTGTGAATCGCCTTCGAACGCCAGGATGTGCGTGGCGAGGCGGTTCAGGAA